>JAJRZC010000226.1 GCA_024275435.1 Alphaproteobacteria bacterium | reverse complement strand
TGCTTAATTTCGGCGTTGCCGCAAGCGGCTCACCCTATAACGGATCTCTGGATAATATTACAGTGTATGACTTTGTGCTGGCTCCAGGAGATATTCAGGCACGCTGTGAGGTTGATGCCGGTGTAGGAAATTGTCCGTAATCGTATGGTGTTGTCAATAGCTAGAGCCTGTCCCAATCTAAGCAAAGACCCATCTAGCAAGAGTTAACAGTACAAAATATTCCAGCAAAGGAGGCATTTTTGCCTCCCTTGCCGGAAAGAGATGCCTTATAATCTTGTTACCCAACAAAGTTACGAGGCATCCATGACTATTATCGCATTCCAGCCCGAATTCCGTCCAGCACTTCCTGTCGTTTTTGGTGCAAAAGATTACCGTGAATTTCGATCAACCATCGAAGAGATGGATCGCATCCTGACGACAACAGATCTTGAGCATCGTATGATTGCCGAGAAGATCCGATTGTCCGAGACCTCAAATCCGGGACAAAAGCATTACAAAACACTTCAGCGGGCTCTGCGTTATTCCATTCTACTTGGAATCACTGGCAATTCTTACCGAGAGCTTTCTCATCGCGTCGCAGACAGTCAGATTTTTCAATGGTTTACTCACACATCGGCTGTTGACGGTGTTTACCCAGCGGCTAAAAGTAGCGTTGAACGTTTTGAAAAAATGTTTTCGGACGAAGAGATTGCCTCCCTTGTCCACGATCTCAACCAAGCTGTTTCTGACCCGGTCGGAGCACAGGAACTGCTCTACCGCGAGACAGTTCTACGCTTTGATGAGATCTTTGCGGATACAACCTGCGTCAAAGCGAACATTCATTATCCCGTCGATTGGATCATGCTGCGCGATGCCGTTTGCACCCTCATCAAAGCCATCGAACTTATCCGCCGTCATGGGCTGAAATACCGCATCAGCTCTCCCCAGAAGTTTCTGCGCAACATGAATAAACTCTGCATGGAGATGACCCATGTTCGCAAGAAGAAAGGGGCAAAAAAGATGCGCAAGAAAATCCTTCGACGCATGAAAAAGCTGACGAGTATCGTTGAGAACCACGCAAACAATTACTGTCGCGAACTTGAAGTACGCTGGCAAGAAACCGACTTGAGCGAGGTTGAAACCCAGGTGATCCTTGATCGTATGCAGAGCATTCTCAAGCAACTGCCTCAAGCCGTACATCAAGCGCATGAACGCCTTATTGGAGAGCGCCGCGTTGCCAACAAAGATAAAATACTCAGCCTCTATGAGCATGATGTCCATGTCCTCATACGTGGTAAAGCCGATGCTGAAACTGAATTCGGCAACGGGCTCTACCTTGCTGAACAAGCCGATGGACTGATTGTCGATTGGGCGTTGATCAAAGAACAACCACCAAGCGACAGTAAACTGGTCAAGGCCAGCATAGAGCAAATCACGCAACACTACGGAAGCCCAAAAAGCTACAGCGGAGACCGTGGCTTCGACAGCATCAGCACTCGTGCTAATCTCGAAAAAAACCACATTTTCAACGCCATCTGTCCGCGCTCTGTTCCATCGCTCAGAGAAAAGCTCGAAGACGAAGAATTCTGCCGATTACAAAAACGCCGTGGTGGCACCGAAGCTCGTATCAGTATTTTTAAAAACGCCTACCTTGGACGACCCTTGAGAAGCAAAGGGTTCAAACAC
>JAJRZC010000225.1 GCA_024275435.1 Alphaproteobacteria bacterium | reverse complement strand
TCAAACGCGGGGAAGAGAAGGCTGGGCACAAACTCAAGTTGGCCGCTCAAAAGGTTGAGCTTCCCAAAGTGTCAACGCGCAAACGCGGCCCCCGTTACACGCCCGTTTCGCGGCGTCAGGACAGGCCAAACGCTATTTTGTGGCTGGTGCGTAGTCATCCAGAACTTAAAGATGCGCAGATAAGCCGGCTTGTTGGGACAACAAAGGCGACCATCACGCAAATTCGTGAGCGTACGCATTGGAACTCTGCGAATTTGGTTCCGCAAGATCCGGTTATGCTTGGCCTGTGCACTCAAATCGACCTCGACAACGAGGTTCTCAAAGCAGCCCCGCGCGTTCCCAAAGCGGCAACGCCACCCGCTGGTGAGGAAGAACAAACCGATACCCTCCTGCCGGCAGCTGAAACCACTTCAACCTCGAAAGATGACGTGTTTGGAGGGGATGGTGGACCCACCGAGCGTGACGAGCGCGACCAGGAGGAAGCCAAAGAGGCTGCCCGGATGCTCGAACAGCTGCAGAAACTCGGAGAGGAGAAGGAAGCGGGTGAAACCATTGAAGCTGGTGAGGCTTCCGCTATTGAAGAGAATTCAGGCGATGACCAGGCTGGCGAGGAAAGTAGCTCTGAGGATACCAGCCTGTCAGAAAAGAGCTAACGAGTTGCCGATGGCGATTGCATT
Source organism: Alphaproteobacteria bacterium (assembly GCA_024275435.1). Lineage (GTDB taxonomy): Bacteria > Pseudomonadota > Alphaproteobacteria > Rhizobiales > Hyphomicrobiaceae > JAJRZC01. Next base: position 16,204 of record JAJRZC010000225.1, on the reverse strand, counting down.
GGGTAGTTTTTCTACCATCGCCTAAATTGTAAGAAGATGGTTGGAATGGTGATCGGCTTGTTTCTGCCCCCAACTGTCTTGCCACGCCAGGAGCCCTGCTGCATTTCACATGAGTGTAAATCCATTTGAAACAAATCTCGATAAGACACCGGCAAACTACCAAGCGCTGACGCCACTTACCCATTTTACCCGTGCCGCTGCGGTTTATCCCGACCATACAGCGATTATTCACGGTAATTTGCGTATCTCTTATGAAGAGTTTTTTGGGCGAGCGCGACGGCTTGCTTCCATGCTGGCCTCAAACTACATCGGTAAGGGCGATACTGTTTCGGTGATGTTGCCGAATACGCCTGCGATGCTTGATGCGCACTATGGAGTGCCAATGACCGGGGCGGTATTACACTCCATCAACACACGCCTTGATGCTGCGATTGTTGCCTTTCAACTGGATCACGCGGAGACAAAAGTCGTGATCGTCGATCGGGAATTCTCGAGTGTCATGAAACAAGCCCTTGAGTTAGCGAGCGTGAAGCCGCTGGTGATTGATTACAACGACACAGAATATCCCCAAGATGGCGAAGCGCTGTCTTATACCGACTATGAAGAGTTCATTGCCAAGGGCGATCCGAATTTCAAATGGCGGCTTCCCGACGACGAGTGGGATGCCATCTCACTCAACTACACATCTGGAACCACTGGAAACCCAAAGGGCGTTGTTTATCACCATCGTGGTGCTGCCTTGATGTGTTACGCCAACACCATCGCTACGGGAATGGGGCAACACCCAGTCTATCTGTGGACCCTGCCGATGTTTCATTGCAACGGATGGTGTTTTCCCTGGTCACTCTCGGTTGTTGCCGGAACTCATGTCTGTTTGCGGTGGGTCCGTGCCAAACCCATGTATGACGCCATTGTCGATCATAAAGTCACCCACTTATCGGGTGCGCCCATTGTGATGTCTGTACTGCTGAATGCCAGTGATGAAGAAAAGCGTGAAATCACCCACCAAGTGGCATTCAATCATGCTGCGGCACCGCCACCACAATCAGTCTTGACCGGGATGACCAATGCAGGTTTCAGATTAACGCACCTCTATGGTCTCACCGAGACCTATGGCCCGGCTGTCATCAACGAGTGGAATTCCAGCTGGGACACTCAAACGGAAGAAGAACAGGCTGACAAACGTATGCGTCAAGGCGTGCGTTATACGGCGCTGGAAGACTTGACCGTGATTGACCCCAATACAATGGAGCAGGTGCGCGCTGACGGTAAGACACTTGGCGAGGTCATGTTTCGCGGCAATATTGTCATGAAGGGATATTTGAAAAACCCCAAAGCGACGGACGAGTCTTTTGCCGGAGGTTGGTTCCATTCCGGAGATCTGGGCGTCTTGTACCCGGATGGCTACATTCAGCTCAAGGATCGCTCCAAGGACATCATTATATCGGGTGGTGAAAACATCTCTTCGATTGAAGTGGAGGATGTGATCTACAAGAACCCGGATGTTGTCTCCTGTGCAGTGGTTGCGAAACCAGATGAAAAGTGGGGCGAGACGCCGTGTGCGTTTGTTGAACTCAAAGATGGTTCCTCCCTCACAGCTGATGATCTTATTTCCTGGTGCCGGGAAAGACTGGCACCGTTCAAGTGCCCCAGACATGTGGTTCTTGCAAAGGTGCCAAAGACTTCAACGGGAAAAATACAAAAATTCAAGCTGCGCGAGATGATCAAAGATGACTAAGGCTTGGATTGGCATCTTGCATCCCCGCAGTTGAGCTGGTACATGTCCGCTTTCACGCTCCGCATTGATTTTGGGCGGTTGAACGATCTGTTGGGGAATAGGTTAACGGTAGACCCACGCACTCTGACTGCGTTAGTCCAGGTTCGAATCCTGGTTCCCCAGCCATTTTTTCTGGATTTCTCGATTCACGCGCTCGCAGGTAGTAGCTCGCGCGATCTCGAATATCTCGCGTTCGAGCTTCGCTAGCGTTTTCTATCATCGTATGGTTGGCACGAATATATCTGAGCCCAACCCTGGCTGCTCTCAAAATACTCAACTCTCGGCTCAGTGGCGCTTTCATGGAACACGCTCACGCCAGTTAAAGCCATCTGGCAAGGGGTGAATGCAATGCGAGCAATTGAAGTTCTTGTGTCCGATACCCAAGTCTAGACTAGTCAATTCCTCTTTTGCCTTCATAGGTTCCACCACGGGGGAGGGAGCAAATCGTGCCGTTCTTCGATCCGATCAGGGAATATGCTCGCTCGGTTGTGGCCGCTGGCAAACGTCTCATTGACCAAGTTCTCATACCTTCCGCACACATACCAGAAGGGCGTGCTGCGAAGGGGATTCCAGACCAAGATTGGCATGCGATGAGCGCGCGGGATGTGCTCGCTCAGTTGGAATCATCCGAAGATGGGCTATCTGATGGCGAGAGTGCAACCCGTTTAACGAACTATGGTCCCAACAGGCTACCGGAGCAACGTCGCAGAACTGCCGTTGAACGATTGCTCTCACAGTTCAATAACCTGCTGATCTATATCTTGCTTGGAGCGGTGGTGGTTACGGGCTCAATTGGTCATTGGATTGATGCTTTCGTGATTGCCGGGGTTGTGGTGATCAATGCCGCAATCGGTTTTTTTCAGGAAGGGCGTGCGGAAAAAGCTATTGACGCAATTCGATCCTTACTCTCCGAACAGACTATCGTGTTGCGCAAAGGAAAGCGAAAAACGCTTAATACAGCGGTCCTTGTACCGGGTGATATTGTCTTCTTGGAAGCCGGTGATCGCGTACCGGCTGACATAAGACTTTTGCGGGCGCGGAATTTAATGGCGCAGGAGGCTCCCCTTACGGGCGAGTCTGTTCCCGTTGAAAAGCACACCTCTGCGGTCCCTATTCATGCAGGGATCGGTGACCGTACGTCCATGGTTTTCACGGGAACCATCATTGCACGCGGCCAAGGGCGCGGTGTGGTTGTGGCCACCGGAGCAGCCACGGAACTAGGGCGCATCAGTGGTCTGCTTGACCAGATCACGCAATTACAGACGCCACTTCTGCGCCAGATGGAACGTTTTGGGCAAACACTGGCCATTATTATCCTGATTACCGCAGCGCTGACATTTGCAATCGGTGTCTTGATATACGCTCATTCCGCTTCGGATATGTTTCTCGCAGCCATTGGTCTTATCGTTGCGGCGATACCCGAGGGCCTGCCGGCGATCATGACGATCACGCTTGCTCTGGGTGTCGAGCGGATGGCAGGGCGCAATGCGCTTATTCGGCGACTTCCAGCTATCGAGACATTGGGATCTGTTACCGTGATTTGTTCCGATAAAACCGGAACGCTGACGCAAAATGAAATGACGGTGCGAAGTGTCGCGACAAGCGAGCAGCTTATTGAAGTCATAGGAATTGGGCTGGACCCGATAGGCGAATTTCTGTTTGAAGGAAAGACCATTGATCCGGAAAATCACCCACTGTTAAGGCAGCTCACTCTTGGAGCCGTCCTTTGTAGTGATGCGACCATCGAAACTGAGGGGGATGGATGGATCGTAAATGGAGACCCCATGGAGGGGGCTCTTCTGGTAGCGGGGGCAAAAGCTGGTTTCAACGCCGAGGATCAACGTCGTGCTTTCCCGCGGACCGATGAAATTCCATTCGACGCCGCACACCGATTCATGGCGACACTGCATCATGACCATGAGGGTAACGGTTATATTTATGTCAAGGGCGCTCCCGAGCAGATTCTTAGTATGTGTGTTACGCAACGCACCATGCATGGTGATGAACCGTTGGATTCTGCCTATTGGCAAACACGCATTACGGAGATGGCTGGCCAGGGTGAACGCGTTTTAGCGCTTGCTGTCAAACAGTGCGAACCTGGCAAAACCCAGCTCACGTTTGGTGATGTGGAGACAGGCCTTACACTCTTGGGGGCTTTTGGGCTTATCGACCCACCAAGAGAAGAGGCCATTGAAGCCATAGAACGCTGCCGCTCAGCGGGTATCGTCGTGAAGATGATAACGGGGGACCATGTTGCCACGGCGACGGCGATAGCAGAAAAACTCGGGCTTCGAACAGAATATGGGGCGATCTCGGGCCAGGACCTCGACAACATGTCAAATGAGGATCTGGCTAGACGAATTGAAGAAGTCGATATTTTTGCTCGAACATCGCCTGAACATAAACTTCGCCTGGTGGAAACGCTTCAACGGGCTGGCCATGTTGTGGCGATGACTGGCGATGGCGTCAACGATGCGCCGGCACTTAAGCGTGCTGATGTTGGTGTGGCCATGGGCAAAAAGGGGACGGCTGCAGCCCGGGAAGCCAGTGAGATGGTTCTGGCCAATGATAACTTTGCCTCCATCTCTGCCGCCGTTGAGGAAGGCCGGGTCGTATATGATAATCTCAAAAAAACCATTCTTTTCATCCTGCCCACAAACGGGGGAGAAGCGCTGCTCATTATGGCAGCGGTCCTGTTGAATTGGACGCTTCCATTGACACCGGTGCAGATCTTATGGGTGAATATGGTTACAGCTGTGACGCTGGGGCTTGCCCTTGCCTTCGAGGCTCCTGAATCCGACGTTATGAAACGTCCTCCGCGTTCTTCAAGCGAGCCCATCCTGTCAAGATTTCTTGCCTGGCGCATCGCGCTCGTATCTTTGATCATCTTGATTGGCGTATTTGGTATTTTCTCCTGGCTTCGCAGTGGAGGCGCCAGTATTGAGCTGGCCCGCACAGCGGCGGTCAATACACTGGTGATGTTCGAGATCTTCTATCTGTTTAGTGTGCGCCGCCTTTTTTCATCGGCTTTTTCCGACATCTTAAAACCGGCTGCGCGTCCTGCATGGATTGCTGTGACTCTCGTTTTCATCATGCAACTTGCTTTTACCTATGTACCGATCATGAATTCGGTTTTTGCGTCCGCGCCCATAAGTTTCAACACGTGGATGGCTCTGACCGCTGTGGCCTCTAGCGTTCTTGTTGTTATGGAGGCTGAGCGTTGGCTGATGCTAAAGCTTGCTGAGAGAGTTTCTGGAAACCAAGATTCGCAACAGTCCAATATCTCGGTTTCTTCAGAGTTGAAATAATGCAGCCTGGGATACATTGTTTTTACTCGGGCACATTGATTTAACTGTCAGCCTACGATGGCTATTCAGTCTTCTGAAGGATAGGCCCCTAGCATTGGGCATGATCAACAATATTTCTGTAAGGGTGTTGGTTTTTTCAGCATGACTTGTCATGGTGCACCTTACCGACTCAGGGATGATGCCCAATGGCCAGAGCATGCGATTTGGACGACCTTTCTCGACACGACCAACCCTAGTTAGGGGCAGAGCGTTTCAAGTGGGCTTATTTCCTATCTAGCCTGAACTAATCTATATCGTTAGCAGACTTCGAGGATGAATTGGACGTGCCGTTTGCCATCTCGTTATTCATTGTGATGGTACGCGCCATTTCGAGTACCTTTTGCCCCTCGCGAAAATAGTCGTCGACCATCTGCATGTAAAAACCGACTTGCGTATTGTAGATGTCGATTGGGGATTGGCATTTGGCTAATTTTTGAGGAAGCTTCATGTCCTCCTCAATGCGATGGCGAACGAAATTTGCAGCCTCCTCATTCATTTCAGCTGCGCATTTGAAGCATCCTTCATAGAATTGACCGATGGGCTGCGAGCCCTCATCACTTGTACTCACAGGCGGACCAACTCTGGTTTTTGAATGTAGCTCTGGTCCCGTTTTGGGTTTCATCTTCGAACTCCCTTACTCGCAACGGAATTAAATATACGTTCTCAACGTGCTCAGGGTCTTGTGCGACCTCTTATTAAAATTTCCAATAAGGAATTCTCTCACCATTCCACCGGCTTGAGCCTTGACCTTCATCAAGGCTTGAACACTTGAGTGAGACCATCATGGAATCTGCTCAATGACACTTTTCAAAACCGAGGTGGAAGATGCATGATAAAAATATTTTCTGGACATTCATTTCCGTCATAGTCGCCTCGATATTGTTTTCGTATACAGCGCGTGCAGACGATTTTTCAGATCCCATTGTCAATGGCAAGGATGAGTTTGCTTGGCATTGTGCTTCTTGTCATGGAGAAGATGCCAAAGGCACTGGAAAGTTGGCGAAGATCTTGGTGAAACCACCTGTTGATTTAACTCAGATCACTGAGCGCAATGGCGGCACCTTTCCCCATGATCGTGTTTTCAAAATTATTGCGGGCACCGAAGCAGTGCCGGGTCACAGCACGTTTCAAATGCCGAAATACTGGGAACGATTTCGACATTATGAGGGGCGACGTGGCTATGATACTGCCGAAAAACGCATTCATACCATCACGCTCTACCTGGAAAGCCTGCAAGGAAAATAGGCCAAGAATGGGGTGCAAACAAAAATGCGCTCTACAAGAGCCTTGCATCTCAGCATCATGGGGATGAGGGCATGCCAAAAAAGATTGTTATTATTGATGGGCATCCAGACCCGGACAAAAGCCACCTTTGCCATGCCATCGCTACGGCCTATGTGAATGGAGCGAAAAGGGCCGGTCATGAAACGAGACGGATTGATGTTGCGCAGCTTGATTTTCCAGTGTTGCGAGTCCCATCCCAATTTACCTCGGACGATGTCCCACCTGTCATAAAAGATGCTCAGGCTAGCTTGGAGTGGGCGGATCATATGGTCATCGTTTTTCCGCTGTGGCTTGGAACCATGCCCGCGTTGCTCAAGGCCTTTTTTGAACAAACGTTTCGACCCAGCTTTGCGTTTGGTGAAATGCAAAGTTCAATGCCAAAACCATTGCTCGCAGGCCGTTCAGCCAGAGTGATCGTTACAATGGGAATGCCGGCTTTTCTCTACCGCTGGTACTTTTGGGCCCATGGTCTTCAAAACCTAAAGCGTAACATTTTGAAATTTTGCGGTGTGAACCCGGTCCGCGATACAATTTTTGGGATGGTGGAAACAGTGGACGATGAGAAACGTGGCAAATGGCTCGATAGTATTGAAAAAATGGGTTCACGGGCGGGTTAAACTCTATATTTCAGCGCGCCGCATCCAAGGGGCAAAATCACAGGACTGGAATATGGTTGCTGCGGGGAATAATGGAACGGGGTGGGTCCTTTAAGTGTTGTTAGTGTTTAACAATGGTCTGTACGTGCATATCAGGGCGAACCACAACTGCGCCAGAGCTTGGCAGTCCGGCTGCTAGGGCGGCCTTTGCGGCTGCTCCTTCAACATCAATGGTTTGAACCGGTCCCGTCCATCCTGGGACCTGCCGTTCCGTTTTCCCTCCAAAACGAAGGATCACGTATCCCACGCCGGACAGCCAGTCGAAGCTGTTTCCTCCATTCCATTGAAACCATGGAAACCTGTCGCCGCTTCGAATTTCTCCAGAACGCGATCCGTCACTTAGAGAGCTATTGCGGTAGCCTATGCGGGTCTGGGAAATAGTCTTGAACATCAACCGGCGTAGCGCGTTGAATTTCAAAACCGTGGCGAGCCCAAGGGGCAAAATCCTGGTGCGAATAAATCGCGGAAACCATTTTCTCGAAACCATAATTGTAAAAGCCTGGTCGGTGGTGTGAACCAATTGAACGCCGAAGGGTCTGCGCTCTTCGTTGTACGACTCTAGGATTTTAGTTTCGCTCCATCCATTGATGACCGCGGCAAGTTTCCACCCGAGGTTTACGGCGTCGCCAAGACCGGTGTTCATTCCCTGCCCACCGGCTGGGCTGTGAATATGGGCGGCATCGCCAACGAGGAAAGCATTACCTTTCTGGAAACTATCGGCAATGCGATGGTGGACGCGATAGTGAGAATGCCATGCGTGGCCCGTAACCTTGGCACGAACGCCGATGTTTTGTTCAATGTGTTTTTTCAAAAGGTCGAACGAGAGGCTATCTTCGCCGTTCACTTGCTGGGGCAAGATACCGATGGCACGATACTGATTTGTCCCTGACATGGGAAAGAAGGCCAGAAATTCTTTGTTATTTATGACAAGAAGCAGCCCGTGTTTATCCAGTTCCATTTCCAATGTGATATCGGCGACGAAGAAAGTCTGTTCGTTGGTTTTGCCTTGGAATGGCATTTGTAGGAAATGCCGTACGGGGCTGTTGGCGCCACCGCAACCAACCAGGTATTGGCAATGGAACGGCTCTTGCGAACCGTCGCTTCGTTTCAGCAAGCCCGTGTAGCCATTTTCCGACCTTCCTATTTCAACCACCTCGCTGCCCCATTGGATGTTTCCGCCTTTCGAGATGATGTCGTCGCGCAGCAGAGCCTCGTTTTGAGATTGTTCAAGAATAAAAAGGTACGGATAGGGGCTGAGCCCTGCGCCGATCTCACCAAAGGGTACTGTTGCTTTGATAGTGCCATTGACGATGAACCTGACGTTTTTGGCAATGAAACCTTTGTTGATCGCCGCCTCTGCGATACCAAGCTGGCGGTACTGCTCCAAGGTTCGTGCCTGAACAGCCAACGCCTTGCTTAATTGTGTGATTCCCGGTTTGGTATCGACAATGGTATGTGGTGCGCCGTAACGATGAAGTTGGCTTGAGAGCATCAGGCCTGTGGGCCCGGCTCCGACAATCATGATTGGTGTTCTAATCATTGAAGTTGTCCTAAACAGCCGCTGTTACGCGCAGCCAAAAAAGAAATCGCCCACGTAAAACGAGATTGATTAAAATAAGAAAATCCAAAATTTCTTTTTTTAGGAGGACATGCAGTCTCTTACAGAACACAACATCTTGTTTTACCAACCCGCGGTTCAAAAACTTTGTCGCGAAACCGCTGACAGGTTCGCAAGAGAGGGGGATGCACCGATACGCTTGCACTTACTCCACTTGAGAGGTTTGTTTAGCATTGAATTATAGGGATTTAGCCAATGCGAAAGCAGCTAATAGTTCATACATAGTTTGTGAAGCCCAAACCAATTTGTTTCATGGTCACAAAAGATTGTGAATAGAGACAAGTTTCGCCCAGATGTCGAACTGTTTTTCTTTGAGTTTGTTGCAATTTTACCTGCTGGAACCTGTGTCCCAGCTACACCCTTCCGCTTGCGGATTTGTACTAGAGTCCAGCCTGAGTTGCGCCTATACTCTGAATAGAGATCTTATTAGGATATCTCCTTTGAAGATCTGGCTATATTATTGAAGTTCTTAGGTGTTTCGTTGTTTTAAGCGTTTCGGGGGCCGTTGTTCAATGCGAGAAAGACGTCTTGTTGGAGAACAGAAAAAATGCTTTGGCACTCTTCCAAAATATATTCACATTCTGGAAAATAGGCTTTTTTTCAGAAGGTTGTTCTTTCTAAGAAAAAGCCGCGTGTTGCCGGATCAGTAGAATGAAAAGAATTAAGTGCGATCAAGGGAGACCGCACCGGGGTTGTTCGCTGTCCCGGCGATTACGTGTGCCTATTTCAATAGCGACCATACTTCTACTTTTGAGCAGCTCTCCCTTCACGATGGAAAATGGGGCAACGAATTGGCAGAATATGCCGTGGTTGATCAGCTCTGCACAGGCCAGTGGTAGTGGAGATAAAAAGGCGCGCGAAGAGGCTAAAAAAGCCGAGAAGCGAGCCAGAAAACAGGCTGAAGAGCAGCAGAAGCGGGCTAGGAAACAGCAGGAGAGAGCCCGGGAGCAAGCGAAAAGACAACAAGAGGAGGCCCGCAAACGAGCCAAGGAACAACAGGAACGGGCCAGAGAGCAGCAACAACGGGCCAGGGAGCAGCAAGAAAGGTCTGCAAAACTCGCTAAACGGCCAAAGGATGGAAGTCGCGATCATCAATCCAAGGAGCAAAAGAAGAAGAAGAAATACAAGGACAAAAAAGATGATGACGATCATGATGATAAAGACGATGAGTCTCATCTACCTCGTGATAAAGAGCATTCCTCCTATAATGATGATGACCTTCCACCACAAACCTTGGTGGAACTGTTTCAACAAATTGCAAAGCCAAAAACCAAGGCTGTTGTTACGCCTCCGGCTATCTCAAAAAAACCTCGTAGGCATTACCGGCCAATCAGCAAAGAGTTTCTCTCGCCACGTGCGCAGTTTGCCTCACGTGAGGTTTTAGCAGTGGGGCTAGGCCGCAAAGGTTTTCAAAAAGCCCGATCTCTCGGCTTCAAGCTACGATCAAAAGAGAATTTTTCGTCTCTCGACCTTTCTGTCACGCGCCTTCTTCCGCCCCGGGGGCTAAGCCCGATACAGGCTCGTGTGCTTCTCAAACGTGAGCTTCGTTCTCAAACAACAATCTCTTTAAACAAAGTGTATCGAGTCTACCATGCTGCGACCGGCACTGGTGAAAAGTCCAAAGAGCGGCCCGCCGCCCGGGCTCTACCGAGAATGAAACCAAAAGGTTTTGATCACCTCTATGGACAAAGCCTCATAAAATGGAAGCCAAAATTAAAAAAATGCGCCCAACCTGTGCGTATTGGGGTCATTGATACATCAATTGATCATTCCCATTACGCTTTTAAGGGCAAACGGTTGAGTATTGGAAATTTTATTCCGGAAGGTAAGCCACGGGCTGAAAATTGGCACGGCACAGGTGTGTTAGCGCTGTTGTCTGGCGACCCGGGCAGTGGAACGCCTGGACTCATTTCCGACTCGGACTTCTATGTGGCCAATGTTTTTTATGCAGACAAGCAAGGCTACCCACTCACCGATTCTATCAGTCTGCTAAAGGCGTTGGACTGGATGGATGTCCTGGATGTCAACGTTATCAATATGAGTGTTGCAGGCCAACGGGATGCGCTCATAGAACGTGCCATCTCCCGCTTGAGCAAGAAGGGTGTGATTTTTGTTGCTGCTGGCGGCAATGAAGGCCCTGCTGCTGCTCCAAGTTATCCTGCGGCCTACCCGCAGGTGATTGCAGTAACCGCGGTAAACAAGAAGCTACGCGGATACCGCTATGCGAACAGGGGAAAATATATCGATCTGTCAGCACCGGGCGTTGATATCTGGACGGCGGTTCCTGGACAAAAGCAAGGTTTTCAATCAGGAACATCTTTTGCAGTGCCTTATGTTACCTCGATTGTGGCCGCACTTTATGGAGAGGCCTCAAAGAAATCCAAAGCTGGAGTGCTCAAGCATATTAAAGTGCGTGATCTGGGCGCTCCCGGTCGTGATCCAATATTTGGCCTCGGGCTTATTGAGGCCCCTTCTAACTGCCGCTCCGGCCCACCCCAATTGGCTCAAAGTATTCCTTAGCGCTTTTTTCAAGATAACCTGATGCTTTGTGGAAATGAGAGAAAACTCCATTTTGCAAACGTGATTTATTCTGTCTTGTGTTGGAGTTAAAAAAAGAGCTGAGCCTCGTTTCACTGATGTACCGACAGCGGGGAAGCCAAAACACACCAGCGAAAACGAGTCTCAACCCTATAAAAAAGGAAGGTTACGCAAACAAAGTCGTTTTTAACTTATTTATCCTTCCTTTTATCAACCTCACGAAAAGCCTAGGGGTGCTGTGTGGGCGGCACCTTCAGCTGTGTGTGAAGTTAATTCCTTAAATTCTTTCTTCCTTCTCACTTCTCGTTTAACCGAAAAACTTTCGAACGTTTACTTTCGACAGAGAAAAACCTTTATGGTTTTTTCTGCCATTGATTTTGGATCAGTTTCATTTCTTCTTCAGCTCCCATAGCAGGACCCTCAATTATCTGATCAACAACAGCATCCAACTCAGGAGTTCTGCGCCCATTTGCTGGCACTGTACGTCCATCTTGTGGTCCTGCACTGGCTATTTGCTGATGCATTTTGATGTGCCAAACGCCACCTGTGTCTCGACAGGCTAGACCTGCAAAAGAACCGATTTTCTCGTTGCTCAGTTCGTACTGGCGACAGTACTGTTGATTTGTTGAGCGGAAAGATAACAGGGGTTTTAGAGATACACGCTTGTTCCCCTGGCTGCTCCATGAAGAAACTGTGCTGCTTGGCGTATGTTCCAATGCCTCGCCGAATGCTCCTGTGGCCCGTATCTTTCCACTTTCAAATGCAATGAATTGCTGGTTGGCTGCCTGGTTCTCGACCCCCATCCGCCCAAGCAGCCAACCAGCTCCTCCTCCCATGGATACTAAAACCAGCGCCGAAAACGCAATGGAAGGGGAAAGGCGAAAACCATCAAAGCCCATCGTCCCAAGAAGTCCCTGCAGCAGGCCTTTTTTCGAGGTAACAGCCGACGCTTGTTTCTCTGAGTTGGGTTCGAAAATATCCAAAAGATACTTGGGGACAGCCTCAAAAGCTGGGTGATTGAATACCTCTACCAATGGCTCTTTTGTTGAGGTGAAAACTTCCATTCGCGCAACAGCATCAGGGTTGTCTGCGAGAAGTTCTTCAACGGCTTTGGCCTCTTCAGGGCAAAGCTCCCCATCTACATAAGCCATCAATTGTTCATCAGTCAGTTTACTCATAGATGCCCCCTCACTTTCGAGGATGACACCTGTGGTTCTGATTTCGAGATATGTTCATGCAAAGCTATGCGCGCTCTTGCCAATCGGCTCATTACGGTGCCGAGCGGGATTTCGGCAACTTGTGCAGCTTCTTTATAAGACAGCCCATTTATGCACACGAGTGTAATCAAAGATCTTTGTTCCTGAGGTAGCTGCGCGATGCCCACCAATGCTTCACCTAGAGACAGGCGATTTTCCATTTCTTGTCGCCCATCAACACTCATCAGCTCGTAAGCTTCATCAAGATCGACGGTCTCTCCGCGAACTTTTGCCGCCCGGCAACGGTCAAAGTAGATATTTTGGGCAATGCGATACATCCAACTATCAAGCCTAGTTCCACGTTGCCATTGATCCAACCGAGCTAAGGCGCGCAAACACGTCTCCTGAACGATATCATCCGCATCATGCAAGTTTCCCGTTAACGCATATGCGTAACGGCGTAACCGCGGGAGGATACCCACCATTTCGGCTCGGATACTATCGGACACGATCTTGCTTCTCCGCCTATGTAGTAGAAAACGTGCTGGAAGGTTTATTATTCCCGTACTTTTCAAAAAAATGCCATTGTCCAAAAAATGGCTATTAAACGTCAAATTTTTTCGTATTCGACGCTTCCTGCCATTTCATGTTTTTGTTGTATGGGAAGTCTTCCTGTCACGACCAAGAACACCATTGTGGTGATCTTCAGTGTTATGGCAACCTAAATCAATATTGCTGCCTTTACATTGATAGGTGCCTTTACATTGCCTTTTACAGAAACTGCAAAGGCTTACATGGCAGTCAAGTTCCAGACTTACTACGGTTCAGATGCTTGAGGCGGGACGTTCATGGGGCAAAGGATGGGGCTAAGGGAAGTGACCTTCGATTCACTCCGGAGCGCAAGAAGCTACTCAAATCCTGAGGGAAGGGGTGCACGAGGAAGAAGGAGCCCTGCTTATTTTTTTGAATCAAAGTCGATAGCTGCAATCCAATGAAGAAAATCCTTTTCGAGTACGCTAACGCGTTGCCCTGCTTCTTCAATGGACAAGACTTCGTCGTCGATCTGCTGTTTTAGTGCGGCGTGTCGCTGGACCAATTCCCTATTGGCCTTCTCATGGTCTTGGTTGAATATGCCGTGCAGTTTGGCTTTTTCCCTTTGTTCTTCTATTTTCGAGCCAAGCTCGCTCAGCTTTTTCTGTAGTGCATTGTCTTTCATGGTTGGTTCTCCTTTGGCGCTTTCTTATGGGCGCACTTTATCAACTTAGAGGCAAATTGCGACCTTGGGGCTCAAGCAGTTATCCAAGCCTTGGCATCGTTGAGCTCTGCATTGGAAAATAAATGTACCTGAGCGGGAAAGAATGGGGCGAACAACTTTATTCCCATCCGCACCCAGCCGACATCCGTTACGACTGCGATCTTGGAAAAATCCGTGAAATGCATGAGGCCCAGCTTCGCATCATCCCACATTGCGCCGGCTGAATAGCCTTCGAAATCTGGACCGGCATAGAATAACATTTTCAGCTTCTTGTGGTCTTTCAGCTTTTTCTCCATGAGGGGCATCAAGGTTTGTTCATAATCCCTGGAGGTAATCTGCCCGGTTGCTTTGATGGCCAACACGTCATCCGGCATGTCATTGATAAGGGTGAATCCTCCCCCCTCATCTTCTGATGAAGCAACCCAGTTCTTAGCATCTTTCAGTTGATTTTCTGAAAAATGGCGCACCTTTGCAGAGACGAAATGATCGGCAAGTGCGGGAAACACAGAAAGACTGGAACTATCGCTGACGATGGCAATCTTTTGAATCAGTTTATGATGATTCTCGATGAATTTCAGGTGTTGCGTAAGCGCTGCGAAATTGGCCCACCCGGGAAAGCTTGGTGTGTGAATAATCAGACTTGGAATTGCATCGTTTTGATTGACATAGGCGTTGAACCGCTTTGTGAGTTCGGCGAAATCTTCCTTGGTAAGTTCCTCAAGCGGTTCGACCAAAATTGCATTATGGTCGCGATCGTCGTGAATGGTAATCATCTTAACCTCCGGACAATCTTTGTGGTTCCTGCCAAAAACTCTTTCCCCCTGGAGCAATACAATTCTGTTTCCAGATTTCAGGAACCCTAATCTTGAGTTGGGGTGCGCCCAACTCATCTGCAACGGATGTGCGTCAAAAAGCTCTGGTTGAAGGTTTCAATCCTTGAGAGAATGAAAGCTGATGTTTTCTGACTGACTCTAAAAATGAATGATGTATCCATTTTCTACTAGGATCCATGACAATTATCAGTGCCAGACTTCAGCCTCTGTTTTCACTTCAAGACTTAAGCGACGGTGGTGCCAAACAGATAGCCGACGAACGCGGTGGCAGCCATTGCAAGCGCACCCCAGAAAGTGACGCGCAACACCGCTTTCAATATGGGAGCACCTCCGGTATAGGCCGATACGGCTCCTAGCAGTGCGAGAGCTGTAAGGGATACTCCGGTGGTGATTGCCGGTATCATAGCCAATGGAGAAACAATCACCGCAGCCAAGGGCAAAGCAGCGCCGATGGTAAATGATGCGGCCGAAGAGAGTGCTGCCTGGATTGGTCTGGCCTGGACAACCTCTGAAATGCCGAGCTCGTCACGGGCATGAGCCGCCAGGGCATCGTGTTCCGTGAGCTGAATGGCCACTTGACGTGCAAGGTCTGGTTCCAGACCACGACCGACATAAATTTCGGTGAGTTCGTCAAGTTCGAACTCGGGTTGCGTTTCAAGTTCCAGGCGTTCGCGTTCCAGGTCTCCTTGTTCGCTATCGGCCTGCGAACTAACTGAGACATATTCACCGGCGGCCATGGACATTGCGCCAGCCACCAGTCCTGCTGTGCCTGCCAACAAGATATCGCTTTGAGCAACACCAGCAGAGGCGACACCTGTGATCAGGCTTGCTGTGGATACGATGCCGTCATTTGCACCCAAAACCGCTGCTCGCAACCAACCGATACGATCCACGTAGTGATTTTCCTGCTGCGGTGTGGTCATGCTCGTGCACCTCCTAGCTATAAATGAAACTGTAAAATAGTCCCTTGGCATCGGATCGAAGGTAGTTGATGGTGAAAGATGTGGCGAGGCACTAACTAGCCGGCCCACTGGTTTTTGGAAAATAAAATAATAGTTTGCAACTTATTCGGCATCTTAGATCTGGGCCAATGACAACATACTCATTTACAACAGAACTTCGCGATGGAACACCGATCCTTGTGCGGCCGATTGAGAGCAAAGACCGGCATTTGATCGAAATAGGGATGGGGCAACTCTCGCCAAAATCACGCTATATGCGCTTTTTTCGCCCGGTTTCCAAACTTTCCAAGAACATTTTGGATGATATTACGACGACAGAGCACAATGATCATATCGCGATTGGAGCGCTTGATCTTACACATTCTGAACCCTTTCCAATCGGAGCTGCCAGGTGTGTTCGCCTCAAAGACAGACCCAGCGAGGCGGAAGTGGCGATAACGGTCATTGATAGCCATCAGGGCAGGGGCCTGGGAACCATTCTTCTGGCAGCGCTGTCGTATATTGCACGGGATCATGACATCACGACGTTTGTTGCCACGGTTCTGAGCGAAAATCATGCAATGTTGAAGCTGTTTCGCGAACTGGGTGCCACCAGTCATTCTGAAGGAGATGGCATTTTAAGTGTTCGGGTTCCGATCGCAAAAGATGCTGAAAGCTGTCTCGATACGCCAACAGGTGCTGTGGCAAGGCGCATCTACAAACTTCTGGAGGAAAACCAGGAGCGGGAAAATTCGTAGT
>JAJRZC010000224.1 GCA_024275435.1 Alphaproteobacteria bacterium | reverse complement strand
GGCAGTCTTTCCAGCGATGGCGGCGTCACAAGTCCCGAGCGTGGGGTCATTTTGGGCGTTTTTTTCGCCGAAGCATTGTTCAGGCCTACGGCGTCAAATATTTTACCATTAAATTGGACATCACCGGTTCCGCAGCCGCTCAGAGCCGCGAGAACGCCAACCAGCAGTGCACTGCGTATAAGGATGCGCAGGCTATTGAGCAATGAAGATTGAGCTTGTGGCATGCCCCTCGACGTCCTTTGTTTCTCATGCTCCCAGCGCACACTTGTCATACTGGTGAACCTGATCGGTAGCAGCTTGAACTGCGCGACTAAGATGCATTTGAGGCGTCATTACGACTCAAGACCAGTGAATCATACAAAAGGCCGATGACTCCTGCAACTATTGCAATATCTGCGACATTAAAGACATACCAGGAACGTCCATAGGCGTGCAGCAGAAAGAAGTCGGCAACCCCGCCGTGAGCCAGTCTATCGATGCCATTGCCCAAGGCTCCGCCGATAATCAGGCCCAGAGATATGGCCATCAGGCTGGACGTTGACGAGCGGGACAGCCAAACCCACAGAGCGAGGGAGGCTATGACGGCAAAAACTGCCAGGCTCACCTGCCAAGAGAATGCACTGTTATCGAACATCGAGTAGCTGATGCCCGTGTTCTTGATGAATATGATGTCGAAAAACGGCAGAAACTCGAACCGGTCTCCGAGTTTCATACCTACGCCCAAGATCATCCACCACTTATGCGCTTGATCGAGCAAAAGCGTCGAAATGGCAGTTATTGCACCTATGCGCGAAAAAGGGCCCCAGAGCCAACCTTTGGTCAGGGCGGGTGAAGATCTATCTGGTTTGGATGACATTTAGCTGCCTGCCAGTTTATCTATTTCACGCATCGCGCTTGCATCGCGCGCTGAAAGTTCCGGGTAATCCGGGTCGGAGCCGACGTCTTTGGTGATCCGCCATGAGCGGGCGCACTTTTTGCCCTCGGCTTTTTTTGAAATAACCCCCACGCCGGGAACCTCATCAAGCTTAAACGATTCTGATGGCGGTGCTTTGGCGATCAAGGTTGCCTCTGAGGTGATTGAGACTTCAGCCAAATCGACACCTTTGAATGCATCGCGCAGTTTCTTATCCTTGATATAGACTTGCGGCGCGGCTTCCAGACTTGAGCCGATGCGCTTAGCAGCGCGCTCAACTTCCAGGGCGCCGGTGACGACGGAGCGCACGCGTTTTATCTGTTCCCACTTCTCGGCAAGGGCATCATCACGCCATTTCTTAGGTGTTGGCTGGAAGGTTTCCAGGTGCACGGAGATGGCATCCGGGTAACGCTCGAGCCAGGCTTCCTCGGCGGTGAAGGATAAAAACGGTGCCAGCCAGAGAGACGTGCGCTTGAAGATTTCATCGATCACGGTCAGGGCGGCTTTTCGGTTCTGGCTTGAGGGTGCCTCGCAATAGAGCGTGTCTTTTCTGATGTCGAAATAGAATGCTGATAACTCCGTGTTCATGAAGTGCGACAGGAGTGCCACCACTTTTCGGAAATCATAGGTCTTGTAGGCGCTGCTGATCTCCTCGTCGAGTTCGTGAAGCCGATGAAGCATCAGCCGTTCCAATTCCGGCATGTTTGTAAAGTCGACGGCATCGTCTTGGGAATAGTGCGCTAGTGCGCCCAGCATCCAACGCATGGTGTTGCGCAATTTACGATAGCTATCCGAGGCCGCCTTGATGATGGAGGGTCCGAAACGAATGTCGTTTGTGGTATCAGCCGAGGCCACCCACAGGCGTAGAATGTCGGCACCCGACGTTTTCATGATTTCTTGCGGGGAAAGCGCGTTGCCTGATGATTTTGACATTTTCTCCTTCCCCTTTTCATCGAGGATGAAGCCGTGCGTCAGCACGATGTCATAGGGTGCGCGCCCGCGGGTGCCGCAACTTTCCAAAAGCGATGAGCCGAACCAACCGCGATGCTGGTCGGAGCCTTCCAGGTACATGACACGATCCTTGCCGCCATCGTGGGTTCTGTTGATGCCCGACAAGCCCGGAAAGTTTTGCGCGTCTTCGAGTGTGAAGGCATGTGTGCAGCCAGAATCGAACCACACGTCGAGCACGTCTGTCACTTGTTCCCAGTCACTGACATTCTCGACGAGGCTATCAAGAAAACTCTCCTTTGCTCCCTCCTCGAACCAAACATCGGCGCCTTTTTCCGCAAACGCTTGTGTGATGCGCGCCGCGAGTTCATCGGAGTTGGCAAAGTCCGGTCCTGGGATCACCTGATCTGTTGTTGTGTTGCGGAATACACAAATGGGCACACCCCAGGCGCGCTGGCGTGAGACGACCCAGTCGGGGCGTCCTTCGATCATTCCTGTGATGCGGTTTTGACCGCTTTCTGGCACCCACTGGGTTTTCTTGATCTCAGAAAGGGCGATGTCACGCAGGGTTTTGCCGCCCAGCGCATCCAGCCTCTTGTCCATGGAGATAAACCACTGGGGGGTGTTGCGGAAAATGACCGGCTTTTTGGAGCGCCATGAGCACGGGTACTGATGCTTAATACGCCCTCGTGCGATGATGTTGCCGGCTTCTGCGAGGGCTTTTATGACCGCATCGTTGGCGTCGCCCTTGGAGCCGTTTGCCTTGAACACGCGCTTACCGGTGAAGCCGGGGGCTTCATCCGTGAATACGCTATTGCCGTCTACTGTAAATGGGATTGTGGTGTCGATACCGCGGTCGCGCAGGGCTTTTTGATTGGCGTTCCAGATGATGTAGTCGTCGGTACCGTGGCCCGGTGCGGTGTGAACAAAACCGGTGCCGGCGTCGTCGGTGACATGATCGCCGGCAAGCAGCGGAATGGGGAAGTCGTAACCACCACCCAGACCGCGGAGGGGGTGATCACAAACGAGCCCACTCAAGTCGCCTGCCTCAAGGTCTGCACGCTTCTCATAAGCATCGACTTTCGCCGACTTCATTACTTCATCGACGAGCGTAGCAGCCAGGATCAGCTTGTCGCCGACCTGGGCCCAGTTACCCTCTGGCGCATCTGTCACTTCATAAACGCCATAGTCGATCCGCGACGAATACGAGATCGCCCGGTTGCCGGGGATCGTCCATGGCGTCGTCGTCCAGATGACAACACTTGCATTCTTGAGATCTGGTTTTGCGGTTTTCGCTACAGGAAACTTCACCCAGATGGTGTCTGATTGGTGGTCGTGGTATTCCACTTCCGCTTCGGCGAGGGCGGTCTGTTCGACCACCGACCACATCACTGGTTTCGAGCCACGATAGAGCTGGCCTGACTTGGCGAACTTCATGATCTCATTGGCGATGGTTGCTTCGGCCGGGTAGGTCATGGTCAGATATGGGTTGTCCCAATCGCCGACGATGCCAAGGCGCTTGAATTCCTCACGTTGGACGTCGACCCATTTTTGCGCGAATTGGCGACACTCGGCACGAAACTCATTGATGGCAATGTCATCTTTGTTTTTGCCCTTGGCGCGGTATTGCTCTTCGATCTTCCATTCGATGGGCAGACCGTGACAATCCCAGCCGGGCACGTAGTTGCTGTTAAAGCCCAACATCTGCTGGCTTTTGACAACGAGGTCCTTGAGGATCTTGTTGAGGGAGTGGCCCATGTGGATGTTGCCGTTGGCGTATGGGGGGCCATCGTGCAAGACAAACTTGGCGTGCTTTTCGCTGGCGGCGCGCAGCTTGCTGTAAAGGCCGATCTCGTTCCAACGTGCCAGCAGCTTGGGCTCCTGCTTGGGCAGCCCGGCGCGCATGGGAAATTCGGTCTTGGGCAGATAGAGCGTTTTGCTCCAGTCGCGTTCAACTGTATCGGAAGCGCCTTCAGGCGCATCGTTTTTCAAGCCGGTGTCTTTTGCCGCTGTCTTCTTGGCCATCTATTTGTGTCTTCCCGTGCCTATCTTTTTTGAAACCGCGCCACTCATCGCTGGGTAGGCTGGGTTATAGGGCCGGGTTTCGATTCCTCAAAACTCGGCCCTATGTCTTTGTTTTATCGTGCTTCTTTTCGGAGAACCGCTACACACTTTTCTCGTAATACTCTACCCTTTCGCCGGTCTTGATGTCCATGGATTGGCGTATTGGGTCCACTGTCAGGAGTCCGGCTTATAGAAAAGAGCTGTCTTGAGGCTTTTAATACCGTGACCGGTGGCATCATGGACACGCTTTACGGCTCGCATCCACAGTGGAGAAAACAGCAACGACAGCACGATCACCGATATGGCAAGCTTGTAGCCGATGGGATCGAGAACCTGATTACTGAGTCCTACAGCGGCGAGCACAAAGGAGAACTCGCCAATTTGGCTGGTGATGAGACCGGCCTGGTAGGCGGTGGTGCCGGGCAGTCCAACTGCTCTCAAGATGAGAACGTTGGAGACGGATTTGACCACCAGAGCGCTTATGACGAATGCTGCTACGAGAGCCATATTCTCCATGATGAAGCCGATGTCCAACAACAGTCCGATGGCGACAAAAAATAAAACCATCAGCACACCCTGGATAGGTTCCATGGCTTGAATGGCTTGGGCGCGCAGCGTGGTTTTTCCGATGAACAGGCCCGCGAGAAAGGCACCATAGGCCGGGGTTAGTCCCAGCACACCTGTGGCGACGGCCGCCGAGCAACAAACGGCCAGCGAGACAAGCGTCACCAATTCAACATGACCCAATATTTTGTCTTCCCAGGGAAAGTGGATTTTCCCGCGCGGACCCATATAAGCGATGATCAGCGCCAGAAGACCGATTGCCGCTATGACGCTGAAAAGTGTGTCCAAGCCCAAGTCATGACCGCCGCCTAGGGTGCTTGCTACGATCAGCATAGGTACAATGGCGATGTCCTGAGCGATCATGATGGCAACGACAATGCGTCCTAGGTCTGTGCGCAATTCGCCCAGATCATCAAGGATCTTGAGAGCCACGGCCGTCGATGACATGGTGAGAACGAAGGCCAAGAGAACCACTTGCTCGGGCCTCCAACTGAGAACGAAGCCGAACAAGCTCATTGCGGTTAAAGCAACGGCTAACTGGCCCATGACAGTAAGAACGGCCGGGCGCAAATCCTTCAAGAAGGCTTTGAGGGAGATCTCCATGCCGACAAGGAAGAGCAGGAACAAAACGCCCAGTTCAGCAAGAAGCGGTACGCCTTGCGCTTGCGGAACGAAGCCGAAGCCTGCCGGTCCCAACGCAACGCCAGCCAATATATAGCCAACAAGCGGGGGTTGCTTAAAATAGACCAACAAGAGCCCGGAACACACCGCTGTCAGGGTAATTATGGCAATCGCCAGCAGTTGCGGGAGTTGTTCTTCCACGTTTGTATCCTTCGGTCTTGAACCGATTTCCTAAAGTCTTGAGATTTTTTGTTGTTGGATCAGACTAATGGTAGGCGGCAGTCCTGACGAGAGGACAGACTGTCTCTTGCATGCCGGATGGTCTCTCGGTTTTTGAATTCAATGGTGCGCACCCGAGGGGTTTTCATACATAAACGAGCAAGCTTTTTCTCGTGGTTTCTTTAATTCACAAACTGCTTTCTCGCTCCATGCTCCCTGCGTACTCCCCCGTGGATCTGACATTTGATCCGTAACAGCAGAGCATGTTCAGTGTTTGAAGTTTTGGTGGCGAGTTTGAGGTGGAGGATAATTGGAATAAGGAATGATCCAGCTTGGAACTTCTAAGCATCAAAGTTTGGTTTGTCGCCGGCTGCCGCCAATAGGTCGCGAACCTGGTGGCAATCTTTTTGGATCTGTTGTTTGAGTTCTTTCATTGATGAGAATTGTTTATCGGGACGTACAAAGTCGATAAAGTCTACGGACATCTCCCGGCCGTATAGGTCTCCATCGAACTGAAAAATTGTGACTTCAAGAATGGGTGGGCCATTATCGAGAGTTGGGCGTGTCCCGAAGTATGCTGCACCATCATATTGATTTTGATCGATCCAAACCCTCACAGCATAAATGCCGTGGGCAAGTGCGGTGCCTGGATCCAGTGCGATATTGGCAGTGGGGTAGCCAATATCAGTTCCGACTTTCGCGCCTGCAATCACGGTACCGGTAATTCGCCACCAGTGGCCAAGGGATTTGGCGGCGGATTGCACATCTCCATTGTTTAGATTTTTGCGAATAGAGGAAGATGAAAATACTTCGGTCTTGCCCGAAATATTTTGGTTTGGGTTTTGTACACTTACTGTCTGGCGTCCTTTGTCTCCAGCCTCTGGCTTCATGGACTTGATGGGGCTTTGGGCTGGCACAACGGTTACGCCGAAACCATGCTTGAGCCCTGCCTGGGACAATGTATCAACTGTTCCGGTGCGACCTTTTCCAAAGGAAAAATCATAGCCGACAACAACGTGGCGGACCGCCAAGCGCTCTATGAGAATGCTTGAGATGAATTGATCGGCTGTCTGGCTGGCCAAGGATTGGCAAAAGTCCAAGACAATGGTGAAATCCAGACCATAGATTTGAAAAAGCCGCAGCTTTTCTTGCAGAGGTGTCAGCCGGAAGTGAGGTTTCCCGGGTGTGAAGAACTCGCGCGGCTGGGGTTCGAAAACGATAACACCGGCAAGGCAGCCAAGCTTGTCTGCGCGTTCGCGAGCCTTGTCAATCAGCACCTGATGGCCACGATGGACACCATCAAAATTGCCAATGGCAACGACACCTGCCTGCACTTTTCTAGGTGGTTTTTCGTTCCCGCGTACTATCAGCATGGTCGGCTTCCCACACGGGTCCAATATTCTTGCTTGATATTTTATCTCGACGGCCTGGTGCGCACCGAGATTCTTTTTGGCTTAAGAGCCTTTTAGCTTTGAGACGAAATCATTCGGGGCGAGGCGGGACCATCAACATGGCTTCGCCATCCAGAACAATCCGCTCACCTACACGGCACTCACAATCAAATAAAGCACGTCGCTTTGAAGGGATAAGATCAACGATGGTGACCTTGGTGACGACAAGGGCGTCAATTAAAACCGGTGCTTTGAAGTTCATTGTCTGGGAAACATAAATCGCTCCGGGGCCGGGAAGCTGCATTCCAAACACCGCGGAGATATAACCGGCGGTCAGAAGACCGTGAGCAATGCGTTGTTTGAAGAAAGTTTTTGCTGCGTACTCCTCGTCGACATGAACCGGATTGAAGTCTCCGGAAATGGTGGCGTAAGCATGGATGTCTTTCTCGGTCACAGTCTTCGAGTAAGACGCTTCCATTCCAATCTCGAGATCTTCGAAATAATAAGTCTTGCCCGGAACCATTGTCATCGTCGCTTCTGAACCCATCCTTAAGCCGCCTGCGTCTTTCCATTTTGGTGGCACGTGTTTATTCGCAAAGACCTGACAACTCAATCAATCTAATGGTCTTCTTTCGCGCACTGAGGTTTGGGGCACACTAGCGGGCGAAATGCTGCCCCGCAATATGCTCATTCATGAAACACACTTCCAAAGATAAAACGGTCAAAGTGACGCTGTGGAGCAAGGGTGGCAAATTCACGATTAACGACGATCCAATTGCTTAGCTTTTTTGTATAATCAACTGTATTCTATCGGTTTTGATGCCCCCACGCCTTGCCTTCTTCTGCTTACTGCTCATTCCACTGTCCAGTTCCCGAATATCTATTTTCATGACCCTTGAAGATAAACCGGCAGACTCTTGCGTTGAGCAGTTAGAATACGGTATAAGGCATTTCTCCCTTTATTTTATTAACACGTGAATGCCACGCGCGAATTATGGCGCGTTGGTTGGAGACTACGTTTATGAGCAATACCCGACCGCTGATGCCAAAGGCCACGGCCGTTTGGCTGGTCGAAAATACCGCCTTGACCTTTGATCAGATTGCAGAATTCTGCGGCTTGCACCCGCTGGAAATCAAAGGCATTGCTGATGGCGATGTGGCTTCAGGCATCAAGGGGATGGACCCTGTTTCGTCGGGACAACTGACTCGCGAGGAAATCAAACGCGGGGAAGAGAAGGCCGGGCACAAACTCAAGTTGGCCGCTCAAAAGGTTGAACTTCCCAAAGTGTCAACGCGCAAACGAGGCCCCCGTTACACTCCCGTTTCGCGGCGTCAGGACAGGCCAAATGCTATTTTGTGGCTGGTGCGTAGTCATCCAGAACTTAAAGATGCGCAGATAAGCCGGCTT
>JAJRZC010000223.1 GCA_024275435.1 Alphaproteobacteria bacterium | reverse complement strand
TTTAAGAATAAGAAATATTCAACTGCGGATCGGCACTTCAAAGCTTCCAGTGCGGGCCCGGTTGGTGAGCTGACCAGTACCATTGCTCGTGGATGGATCGCCCTTGCCAAGGGTGATGTCGCAGGAGCACTAGCGCATGTGCGTCAGCGTTCCCAGGCAGAATGGGCGCGGTATTATATTCGTTATCATCGCTCTTTGATTGCTGATATTGCTAATAGGAAAGAAGTTGCACGCCGCGAGTATATGGCGGTTTTCGAGCGCGACAGCCGGACGTTAAGAACTGCTTTGGCATATGCGCGCTTTGCCGCGCGGGAGGGGGACCTCAATAAGGCGCGAAGTATTCTTAAGCAGCATATCGCTGAAGTCCAAGGTGAGGTTCATCCTTTAGCTGCGGAACTGCTTCGGAAATTCAGCGTGCAAAAACGTTTTTCCCGTCTGGTGGAAACACCTGAAGAAGGCATGGCCGAGGTTTTTTATGGACTGGGAGAAGCGCTAACGAGTGAAGGCGGTGCCAACCTGGGTATTATATATACGCAAATGGCTTTGTATCTGGAGCCAGATTATCCGTTTGCGTTGGCGGCTTTGGCGAATGCCTATGAGACGGTTAAGCGTTACGAGGAAGCGATTGCGGCTTACGGACGTATTCCAAAAAATAGCCCGCTGCGTTCCTCAATTGATATTCGCAATGCCTTTAATCTCAATTCACTCAAACGGGTTGAAGAGGCCAAGGAACTTCTCGATAAATTGGCTGAGCGTAATCCAAAAGATATCCGGCCGCTTGATGCGCTTGGCAATATCATGCGTGTGCACAAGCGCTACGAGGAGGCGATTGGGTACTACTCGCGCGTGATTGCACTTATCGACAAGCCTGAGAAAAAACACTGGGCCTACTACTATGCACGTGGAACTTGCTATGAACGCCTCAAGCAATGGCCGAAGGCAGAGGCTGATTTGAAAAAGGCGCTTGAGCTTTATCCAGATCAACCCATGGCTCTAAATTACCTGGGCTACTCTTGGATCGACCAGAATCGTCATTTGCTCGAAGGCATGTCGCTCATCGAGAAGGCTGTGAAGTTGAAACCAGATGATGGTTATATTGTCGATAGTCTTGGCTGGGCCCACTACAAGCTGGGTAATTTTGAGGACGCTACGATACAATTGGAACGCGCAGTTGAGTTGCGCCCCCAGGATCCTGTCCTCAATGATCACCTGGGTGATGCGTATTGGCGAGTTGGGCGCGAACGCGAGGCGCGTTTTCAGTGGGGACAGGCTTTGACTTTGTCTCCCGAACCCGAAAACGTTGCGATCATCAAGGAAAAGCTGGAGCGGGGATTGCCTCCTAGGCGGGAAGCGAATGCCGCTACTGATCCCGTACCCTCGGCTTCGTTGTTGGCCACGCCGAAAAAACTTAAACAAGCTGGGGACGGAGGAAATACTGCTGTTCCTCTTCCTGCGCAAAGAGATGCCCAATGACTTGGCTTTAAGCAGATAACCCTTGCCTCAGGAATGGGCTCAAAGCCTTATCGCTTCAATAATGATCGGTTCTCCAATTCGTGAACACCATGGGCCTGATAGCACTGGTTCGGTTTATTACGCGCGTGCCAAAGTCAATCTCACGTTAAAGATCCTAGGGCGTCGTGAGGATGGATTGCACGAACTGGAAAGCATTGTTGTTTTTGCCAGCAATGTTTGCGATCGCTTGCTCATTTCGCCTTCAAAGCATGCTTCCCTTGAGACTAGCGGACCTTTTGCACCCATGCTTGGTGAAGATAACCTCGTCTTGAGAGCTCTGGAGAAGGTTTCCACTTTGGAAAACGATGTCCGGCTTGCTGCTATGGTTCTTGAAAAGAATATTCCTGTTGCGGCGGGGCTGGGTGGTGGCTCGGCGGATGCGGGTGCCGCATTGAGGATGCTCGCAGATTTGAATCCTCATTTGTTGGATAGTGTTGATTGGCGTGAGGTGGCTGTTTCATTGGGGGCCGATGTTCCTGTTTGCCTGGAAAGTCGAGCCGCCTTTATGCGCGGTATCGGCGAACAGGTTACGCGAATTGATAACATGCCCTTTCTATTTGCGGTTTTGGTGAATGCGCAAGAGCCTCCGCCCTTGGGCAAGACGGCTCGCGTGTTTGCAATGCTTGGCGCAGCTCAGCTTAATGAACCCATGGCGTATAGTGATAAACCGGCCCTCTTGGCTGCTTTGTCAAATGCTTCGAGAGAAACCGTGATGCGTCATTTGGGGGGACACGAGAACGACCTAGAGGCTCCAGCAATGGAGGTGATGCCGGAAATTGCCAAAGTAAAAAGGGCTCTGGAACAATCTGGGGGTTGTCAACTGGCGCGATTGTCGGGGGCGGGCCCGACGTGCTTTGGACTTTATCCTTCGAAGGCGGAAGCTGAAAATGCATGTGCGAAAATTCAGAAAGCGGAACCGTCCTGGTGGGTTGTCGCTACGGAATTCGTCTAGACATAGTTATAGGACAGGAAAGTCTCAGTGGCGACGTTGAAGGCAAAAGGTGATGACTTCCTGCAAGGCTTGTTTTTCTTCGCTTTGCGGGAAAATTTCCATTGCATCGTGTGCGACTTTTCCAAAAGAAGCGGCACGCTCAAATGTAGCCTCTATGGCATCATGCGAGCGCATTAGTTCGGCTGCTTTTTCGAAGTCACCTTCTTCGATTTTTCCTTCCTTGATTGTTCTGGTCCAGAATGCGCGTTCGTTTTCGTCACCGCGTCGAAATGCAAGTATGAGTGGGAGGGTAATTTTCCCTTCTCGGAAATCATCGCCGGTGGCTTTCCCCAATTGCTCGCTATCGCCGGCGTAGTCCAATGCATCATCGACCAGTTGAAAAGCGATGCCGAGGTTTTTGCCGTAGCTTTTTAAGGCTGTGCGTTCTTCGGCTGGGCGCTCGGCTATTGCGGCACCGGATTCGGCTGCGGCTGCAAACAGAGCTGCCGTTTTGGAATTGATAATGGCGAGGTATTCGTCTTCGGTGGTTGATGTATTCTTGGCTGCTGCCAACTGCATGACTTCGCCTTCGGCAATGACAGCTGCCGCATTGGATAATATCCGCAGGACTTCCAAGGATCCAACTTCGACGAGCATCAAGAATGCCTGTCCGAGAAGAAAGTCGCCCACAAGGACTGTTGCCTGGTTTCCCCAGATCATTCTGGCAGCCTGTTTGCCGCGCCGTTGATTGCTTTCATCTACGACATCGTCATGAAGTAGCGTGGCGGTGTGGAGGAATTCAACGGCGGAAGCGACGCGGATATGATCATTGTCTTGATAGCCGACGAGTTTTGAGGCTGCGATGGTCATCATGGGGCGCAGACGTTTGCCGCCTGAGTCTATGAGGTGATGAGCAAGTTCGGGGATCATATCGACGTCGGAAATGGCCTTGTCGAGGATGAGACGGTTAATGGCCTCCATATCCTTTGAAACAAGCTGCAGCAGCGGTTTCAAACTACCCTCGGCGGTTTGACCGTTTTTTCTCGCTTCCCCCAGCGAAACAACGACACCCAACGTTCATTCTCCCAATCTGTTATCACCTTGAGGATGCACACCTAAAAATTTAAGGTGAGCAATCTGCGAGAGCCACCATTGCTCAAGGATTATTTCTGAGGGTAACCGTATATCATGGACTGTCGTCATGCAATTTGCTGTCTACGGTACCTTATTAATTTTGGGGGCACCTAAGGGAACCAGAAGATCGGTTTTTCTGGCAATATCAGAAGGAACGGCCCAAAATGCGTGAGCTTGTACGAACGAATGATATTGTGATTTTGTCTTTTATTACCTCGCTATTAAACGATGCTGATATTGGTTCGGCTATCCTCGATCAAAATATGAGTATCGTGGAGGGTTCAATTGGTGCACTTAGCAAACGCCTCATGGTGGCAACGGACGATTACAACCAAGCAAGGCGTATTCTAGTGGAAGCCGGACTTGAAGAGTGGGTCAAGGGCGAATGACCTCCAGAACCGCGCCAGATGCACGCACCCTAGAAGGTGGGAGCTTTAAGCTCAGCGAAGTCAGCGATGACGCGTTCCTTGGTGGGGCACTGCGCTTGTATCAGCCGAAATCTGGTTTTCGTGCTGGAATTGATGCCGTCTTACTGGCTGCCACTGTTGCTTCTAACGACAAGAATGGAAAGGGGAGCAGGGCTGCCCTGGGTTCCAAGGACAGCTCTTTTAAGCAGCGCGTTTTGGATGTCGGTGCTGGTGTCGGTACGGTGGGAATGTGTGTGACGCGACGTATTGAGGATGTTCATGTCACGCTCGTGGAAAAAAATAGTGTGCTTGTGGGTATGGCATTTGAGAATCGCCAACGAAACGGCTTTGAGGATCGCGTGGATATTGTGGCTGCAGATATTTGCGCGCCGGCGGTGCATATTGATGAAACCGGGTTGAAGCAGGAAGACTTTGATATTGTTTTGGCTAATCCTCCCTTTCATATTCTTGGCAGCGGGACACCTTCGAATTGCGATATCAAAAAGCACGCGAATGCCATGGCAGAAGCAGATCTGGAGAACTGGCTTCGCTTTATCAGTCGGATGTGCGCGCCGCATGGAACTGCAACTGTAATCCATAAAGCCAGCGAGCTAGATCGGTTGCTTGGTGTTATGGGCGGACGTTTTGGTGCGCTGCGTGTTCTACCTATTCATCCGCGTCAAGGGTTGCCTGCCAATCGCGTTTTGGTTACGGGTGTCAAGAATAGTAAGGCGGAGCTTATGATCTGTCCTGGGCTAATTTTACATGATGAAGGGCATCGTTTTTCTGAGACTGTCGATGCGATTTTGCGTAAAGGTGCTACTCTTGAGTTTCCGGGTTGAGAACTTTCGTGGGGTTGAAAAAGCTCTTGCGGGGCAAGATATAAGCTTCTCAGTCGTTTGAGAGATGATGCTGGGGATGTGTGTTCGTAAAATTGTCTGATTGCGGTGGTGCCACTGCTTGGTTAGAACATCTGTCCCTTCTAGCCGTCTTCTATTTGAACACAGCTAGGCGCAACAACATAGAAAGTTCGATCAATGTGGCCTTTTTCACGAAAACCTGTTGTGCCTGTTTTGAGGCTCTCCGGTCCGATTGGTATGGTTAGCCCGCTGCGTGCCGGCGTTTCGATGAGTACGTCTGCTGAGGCAATTTCACAGGCATTTAAGGCCTCGAAAACACCGGCTGTTGCATTGCTCGTGAATTCTCCGGGTGGATCGCCAGTACAATCGAGTTTGATTTTTCGGCGAATTCGACAGCTATCAAACGAAACTGGGAAGAAAGTCTATGTGTTTTGCGAAGATGTTGCAGCTTCGGGTGGATACTACCTTGCTGCGGCGGGAGATGAAATTTACGCGGACGCCTCATCCATAGTGGGGTCAATCGGAGTCATTTCGGCGGGGTTTGGACTTACTGAAGCAATTAAAAAGTTGGGTATTGAACGGCGCGTTTATACTTCTGGTGAGACGAAAAATCAGCTTGATCCGTTTTTGCCTGAGAATGCTGAAGATGTGCGCCGGTTGAGGGCAGTGCAGAGCGATGTGCATGATGCCTTTATCGGTATTATCAAGGAACGGCGTGGGGCAAAACTTTCAGGACTGGACCAGGAGTTGTTCTCCGGGGCTTTCTGGTCGGCACCTAAGGCAATGGAACTAGGGCTCATTGATGGCATAAGCGATGTACGCACAAAAATGCGTGAGGTTTTTGGAGATAAGGTTCGTTTAAAGCTCATTAGCCAACGTCGAGGGGGGCTCACGGGCCTTTTTAAGCGCCAACCTGGTGTTTTGGGTTTTGAGGGAAATCCGATCAGTGATCCGAATTCTTTTGCAGATGGACTAATTTCAGCGATTGAAGTTCGGTTGATGTGGTCGCGTTTTGGGCTTTAAAAAGATCGATATTTCTGTACGCGATGTTATAAAAGAAGCCCATGGGGTTTGCGGGTTTGTCCGTGGAGCCAACAAACTGTTGAGCTGAAAATTATCTGTGGTGAGGAGATTGACATGCATCCCCTGGTGACACTGGTTACGGCTGCTGCCGGGCTTTATACCGGAGTCAGACTTGCCAGGAAATGGCGTGCCGGACTACGCTCTGGTTCTGCCGGCAATCGCTTTGGCGAAGCTGCCGGCAAAAGTGCTCATGGTCGAACTGAGCCGCGTGATATGGGCGATTTGAAACTTGACAGGAAGGCGGGGCTCTATCGGCCGAGCCGTCGCTAGAAAGTTTATTTCTCACCCTTTTTTGGTTTGTTCGGATCATTTGGCTGGTCGATGTGGTCGCTTAGCCGTCGACTTCAAAAGAAACCTTTACCGTGACCCGGTACTTTGTCAGTTTGCCTTTGTCATCAACGGTAGCTGAAAAATCCTGAACCCAGACAGATCTGATGTTTTTAACTGACTTTCTGGCTTTGGAAACGGCCTTCTGAGTGGCATCCTCCCAACTTTCTTTCGAATCCGACATTAACTCGAGGACTTTCATGACGGTCATTTTCATTCTCCTATTTGGCTGCGAATTTTATCAGTATTGTGTAGTGGGACGCCAAAATCAGGGCTACAGCATGAATATTGGGAAACAAGGTAACCGGCTTGTGGACTGAATGACCTGCAAAGGCGTGACACGGGGCTATGATTGCGTATAGTCGCCTGCTGAAATGGGCTATCGAAACCCTTAAACCAATCGAAACACTCGAAAATCTTCCATGGCAAAACAAAAAACTGCAAAAAGGCAGGGTAAACAAAGGCCAGCGCGTCTGCAGCCGCGTAAGTCGTTTCAGGACTTGCTGTTGACGCTGCAGGAATTCTGGGCGGCGCAAGGCTGTCTGGTGCTTCAACCGTTGGATATGGAAGTGGGTGCCGGCACGTTTCACCCAGCAACGACATTGCGATCACTGGGAGCGAAGCCATGGAATGCGGCCTATGTGCAGCCTTGCCGTCGACCAAAGGATGGCCGATACGGGGAAAATCCCAATAGAATGCAACATTACTATCAGTTTCAGGTGGTTATGAAGCCTTCGCCGGAAGATTTCCAAGAGCGCTATCTGGCCAGCCTGGATGCTATCGGTATTGATACGAGCCTTAACGATATTCGTTTTGTGGAGGATGATTGGGAAAGTCCGACGCTTGGGGCTTGGGGTCTGGGCTGGGAAGTGTGGTGCAATGGTATGGAGGTTTCGCAATTTACTTATTTTCAGCAGGTGGGTGGGTTCGATTGCAGGCCGGTAAGCGGTGAAATTAC
The DNA here is from genome assembly GCA_024275435.1 of Alphaproteobacteria bacterium. Classification (GTDB taxonomy): domain Bacteria; phylum Pseudomonadota; class Alphaproteobacteria; order Rhizobiales; family Hyphomicrobiaceae; genus JAJRZC01. The sequence continues at coordinate 5,550 of JAJRZC010000223.1, read as the reverse complement.
TTATGGGCTGGAGCGTCTGGCGACATATGTGCAAGGCGTCGATAGCGTTTATGACTTAAATTTCAATGGCCTCGAAGGTGATCAGCGCGTCAGTTATGGCGATGTTTTCTTGCAAGCGGAAAAAGAATATTCTCGTTACAATTTCGAATATGCCGATACGGAAATTCTACAGCGTCATTTTAAAGACGCCGAAGAGCAATGTACGGCTTTACTAAAAGCGGGCGAGCAGGGAGACGATCATCTGTTGGCCTTGCCGGCTTACGATCAGTGCATTAAAGCCTCGCACTTGTTTAATCTACTCGATGCGCGCGGTGTGATATCTGTAACCGAGCGTCAAAGCTATATTCTACGCGTCAGAAATCTGGCAACAGCCTGCTGTGCGGCATGGCTGAAAACCGAAGGAGGAAAACCGTAATGGAAACATTGTTTGGTACACTCGTTATTGCAATCCCAGTGCTTTTGGTTGGCTATCTTCTTTTATGGAAAAGTTATCGCCCGATATTTTGGATGTTGACGGGTGCGCTTGCCGTTGGGCTTGGCTATCTCGGTTTTGTTGGTGCCTCAGACGAATTGGGTAAACCGTTTGCTGAAGCGATCCAGGGATATTCTTCAACGTCCACTGCTACGAAACCATCCAGCGAGAGTGAGATGCCTGCGGCAGCTATGAAGGGTGCGGGTGATGGCGGTGATGGGGCGTCAACAAAGAGCATGAGTGCAGAGACGACAAGTTCTGCTGAGACAACAGAACCGGCTATGAGCCCTAAGTCACCGTCTGACGGTCGTTATGTAACTGAATAAGGCCCACTTAGTGCACATGGCAGAGCTGCTTTTAGAATTTCTGTGCGAAGAGATTCCGGCGCGCATGCAGACGCGTGCCGGAAACGACTTGGCGCGTCTTGTTGTTTCGGGGCTAAAAGAACATGGGCTCGAAGTCGATGGGGTGATGAATTATACGACACCGCGTCGTCTGGTTCTGCATATCAAGGATGTGCCCGAGCAAGCTCCGAAAGTTGAAACTGAGCGCAAGGGGCCTCGTGTGGGAGCGCCTGAAAAAGCGCTTGCGGGTTTTATGAAGGCAGCCGGGATTTCCTCCATTGAGGATGCACAAGTGGTATCTGATACGAAGAAGGGGGATTTTTACGTCGTAAAGACGGTTAAGCCAGCACGTCCTGCCGCAAAGATTATTGCTGAGGTTGTGACGAAGGTATGTGCTGATTTTCCGTGGCCAAAATCGATGCACTGGGGTGAGGGAACGTTTCAGTGGGTCCGCCCCTTGCGCTCGATATTGTGCATTCTGGATGGCAAGGTGGTGCCGTTTGAGATTGCTGGAATAGCAAGTGGTAACAAAACGTGCGGGCATCGTTTTCATGGAGGGTCAACGTTTGTTGTCAAAGACTTTGAGCAATATGGAAAGTCTTTGAAAACGAAGAAGGTGCTGCTGCCTGCCAGTGAGCGCATGGCGATGATTTTGGAGGAAGCGAGCGAACTAGCTGTAGGCGAAAAACTTGAGCTGGTCGCCGATGAGGGACTGCTTGGGGAGAACGCTGGTCTTGTTGAGTGGCCGGTGGTGTTAATGGGGACTTTTGATAAAGAATTTCTCGATGTTCCAGCGGAATGTCTGACAACCTCGATGAAGTTGCACCAGAAGTGCTTTTCTCTTGTTGACCCAAGTACTGGAAAGCTGACCAACCGTTTTATTCTTGTTTCCAATTTGATTGCCAGTGATGGGGGCAAGGTTATTGTTGCTGGCAACGAAAAGGTTATTCGCGCGCGGCTGGCTGATGCGAAATTTTTCTGGCAACAGGATTTAAAGCATCCACTTGATGAGATGGTGTTGGGACTAAGTGAGGTTACGTTCCACGATAAGCTTGGCACGCAGAAAGAGCGTGTGGAACGAATTGCTGAACTGGCGCACGAGATTGCGGGCTGCGTGGATGCTGATGAAGATGATGCGCGTCGAGCGGCGCAGCTTTGCAAGGCGGACTTGAATTCGCAAATGGTTGGCGAATTTCCGGAGCTGCAAGGGCTGATGGGCCGTTATTATGCGCAAGCCGCTGGTGCCAAGCCTGAAATAGCCCGTGCCTTAGAGCTTCACTACAAGCCTAAAGGACCCACGGATACTGTGCCCATGAGCGAGGATGGCGACCAAGTGGCCATTGCTGTGGCGCTTGCGGATAAACTCGATACGCTTTCCGGGTTTTGGGCCATTGATGAAAAACCAACGGGTTCGGGTGATCCCTATCAGTTGCGACGTGCGGCCCTAGGTGTCATTCGGATTTTGATTGAGAATGATTTGAGGCTCTCTCTCTCGCCAACCATCTCTAGACATATGGGCCAGGTGCGCGCGAGTTCTTTGGAAAATCAGCGACGTGTGAAAGGGTCTCGTCAGTCAGGACTTAGTCCTGTTGCGGTGGTTCCAGAAACTCCGGTAAATCCAAAGGGCGCTGAATCTTCAGGTGTCGATCTGGGTGGCGTTGAAATAAAATCGACCTCTGTTGTTTTGCAGGAAAAAACAGATGACCTTCTTGCGTTCTTCGCGGACCGGTTGAAAGTTTATCTGCGCGATCAGGGCAAGCGTTATGACTTGATCGATGCTGTGTTTGCTCTTCCGGGGCAGGATGATCTGGCGCTTGTTGTCAAACGTGTTGAAGCGCTCAGCGGTTTTCTTGGTACTGAGGATGGTGAGAACTTGCTGGCTGGTGCAAAACGCGCTGCGAATATTCTTCGGATTGAAGAAAAGAAAGACAAGACGACATATTCTGGAGAACCTTTAGGTGCGCTTTTGGTTGAGCCTGCGGAGCGCAGTCTTGCTGCAGCGATAGCAAAAGTGAAGTTTGACACCAAAGCCGCCATTGATGTTGAGAACTTTGATGGTGCTATGCGCGCCCTTTCGGAGTTACGTGCGCCAGTAGATGCTTTCTTTGAGCATGTCACGGTCAACACTGATGATAGTTCGCTTCGCGTCAACCGCCTGAAGCTTTTGGCTCAAATTCGGGACGCTACGTTTACGGTTGCGGACTTTTCTAAAATTTCTGGATGAGGGTGCTTCCAGTTTGTTTTTTCTATTTTGACATGACGTGAACGTTAATTGCGACACTAGATATGTTGTGGCCTGTTCATTGTGGAAGTTAATTTAGTTGAGCTCTTGGCGCACATCTCGTATTATGTAACTGTATTACAGTTGCAGAATCCGAGACCGGAGCGTGAGACTGGTTAAAAAAGAGACAGCTGGCTTATTTATTGAAGCTCGCGGAAACATCATAAGGGTGCGTTTGGACATACATGAGAGCCAAAACTTTCCTGTTCGTCTATGGCACTTTGATGCGTGGCTGCAAAAGCGAGCTGGGACGACAACAACGCAAACGTTTGAGTATGGAAAGCATATATGTCGGTCCTGCTTGTGTTGAGGGCCGTTTATATGATCTAGGCGGTTATCCCGGTCTCAAGCTCAATTTGGAAATATCTACTGAGGCCGAGCCTGGTAGCGATGTCTCAAGGAGAGCGTGGAAGGTAGGTGGTAACATAGTGGGTGGTGAACTGGTTCGACTACTGAATGAACGTATTTCATTTCCTTGGCTTGATGCGTATGAGGGTGTTTATTTGGGAGCGAATGACAGCGGGAGCGATAATCGCGGCGGTTATTCTAGAGAGATCGCTGAAGTCCAACTGGACATAGGTCAAAGGGTTAAGGCTTCAATGTATGTATTCTCAGGGCCTGAGATGAGGTTTCGACAGATTTTTGATGGCTGCTGGTTGAGATTTAGTAGACGTTCAAAGACTTAGATCTCAGGTTCAAATTGGTTGTTTTTAGGATGTAGAGGGTAAAGAGGACAGCGGTTTTACATAGTGGGCAGGTGAGAGTGAAAATAGTAACGCAAGTGCGGTTCCATGACTGATCAAAGCAAAACTTTGCATGTGACAATCGAGACTGGCAAAAGCTATGCTCGTCGAGAAAAGAAAAGTACCCGCAAGAAGGGTTCAAAGAACGGACAAGCGGGCATGACATCTCGTTTGGCCGGTGATGGTCCAGTCGTTTTGCAAACTACTGTTGAACCCAAGCTACCTATCGATAAGCTTTCTCGTTTGCTTTCAGAGCGGAATATCGATCTTTTACGGATGATAAAGACGGCACAACCTGAGTCTGTTGCTGAGCTGGCCCGGTTATCTGGGCGCCCGAAAGCAAGCTTGACGCTGACACTGAGACGCTTAGAGCGCTTTGGTATTGTGGTGTTTAAATCTGCGGGCGGGCGTCGCAAAATCCCGACTGTGGTTTGCGACAGGCTCATGCTTGAAGTGGCGATTGTTCCTTAAAAAGAAAACTACTTCGTATTCGTCTAAGGTGATTTGTAGCTCTGTGAAATTAGCCTTGGCACTCATTCCATGAGATTTACTGTCACTTATCACCCTGATGGGTAAAAGCTGCATGCAGGTTTCAGGGAAGAGTGTGAAGAAAGGTGTCAGACGATTTCCCGCCACAGCCCTCGCAGTCGGCACAGGCCCCGCTCCTGAGGTCCGACACCTTTCGTCACGAAACTGTCATAAAGGAAAAAATCGACTTCGGCACGCTTAAAACGAAGAAATAAGTTTCGTCGAATATTCTAAGTATAAGTGGCTTTGATAGCTTGACAATCTACAACTTGATCTTCCGGTGAATTGTTTTTTGCTTTTTCGAGGTGAGGGGGAATAGTTTTTTTGGGACGTGAGGGGTGTGTTTTGTCTGGAATAACTGAGTTGTGTGTTTGTTAGAGCCTTGAAAGGAAAACATGAAATGGGAAAGATCGATGCCTCCCGCCCTTTTATTCCGTTGCGGTTCGCCGTGCTTACGATCTCAGACACACGGTCTTCGAAAGATGACACCTCGGGGGATCGTCTCGTATCTTATGTGGAGGAGGCGGGGCATAGCCTCATAGTTCGAGACATAATCAAAGACGAGATCGGCTCCATACGCGCCAAGGTGGAAAATCTGATCGGGGATGAGAGGGTTGATGTGGTTCTAACGACAGGTGGCACAGGCTTTACAGGTCGTGATGTTACGCCAGAAGCTGTTAAACCATTGTTTGAAAAAGAGATTGATGGGTTTTCCACGGTCTTTCATATGTTGTCTTTTGAGAAAGTGGCCACTTCGACCATTCAATCGCGTGCTTGTGCGGGGCTATCGCGGGGGACATTGATTTTCTGTTTACCTGGTTCGCCCGGTGCGTGCCGTGATGCCTGGGAAGGTATCTTGAAATGGCAGTTGGATAATCGTCATCGGCCCTGTAATTTTGTCGAGATCATGCCGCGAATGGAAGAACATAGGTCATGATATTGTAAGCTTGGAATTGGTGCGCGCCTTATGTTTTCAACCTTTCGCGTTAGACAACAAAATATGACACTCCGTTGTCTTTCTATTGTGTTGCCTGTTGTGAGGCGCTGCTCAATCTCGAAATTATAGTTCTACGGTTTGTTTTTTTGGCAACACCCTACGTGTTGCCAGTGAGCCTTGTTGAACCAAGTCTGATGCTTCGTCGATATCTGAAAGCTCTTCCATTGAGGTTACGCTAAGTCCTT
>JAJRZC010000222.1 GCA_024275435.1 Alphaproteobacteria bacterium | reverse complement strand
GGCGTTAGTCGTGCATTCTTGTGAACGTTCATCCGGTCCTCCTCGCTTGATGTTGGCGTTGTGCAACACCAGCTTCGCTCGAATGGACCGGATGGGCAATCTCTAATGGGAAAAGTGGACAACGTGCTGCAAGTTCACACCTAGACGCCCTGCAGAAGAAGAGCACCGGTGTTGCAATCTTGTTTATGAGGCTTGAACAAATTCGCTGTCCAAGCGGAACTATTGTCCTTGGCCAGAAGGCTGATTCTGGTTACGACGTGGCGCATATTCTGAGAATAGCCGATCACTTTCTTGGCAAGGCGGTTCCACCTCAGATCAAACTCGCAGCGGGGCGGTATCATGTGATTGGCTGGACCTGCCGAAAAGGCAATCACGTCACGCGGCTTGGTGCAGGAGACACCGGCCCATTTCGAGCAATCCATTCCGGCAAGGCAATTAATTTCTCCCATAGCTATGCGTCTTTCACCGTTAGGCCCGGAGAAGTCGTTAATGTCGGCATGCTGCAGCTGAAGAAGGGCAAAAATGTCTGGGCGGGGACTGGGGCGGTGACGGATTTGACCTCCGATCTCAAGGCAGGGCTACAGGAGGCGCGCCCGAAACTTTATGCCAAGATGACGACGCGGTTGATGAAGAGGCGCCTGTCGACGAAAAAATACAAGCCACTCTCAGAGCTGACCGATGAGCAATTGGCCGCCCGGTGCAGACAATTACAAGCCATGAGCGCCAGGTTGCCCGGCGAGAAGGCAGATTTGAATTGCGACTAAGCCACTTCGTAATGGGAGTGCCATGAGCGTGAGGCAGAACTTTTCATCGGAGAAAACTGAACGCCAAACCATCACCCATACTCAACGTCACCCCGTTGCAGAACGGGGCCCAGTTCACTTTTCAACGGGAGTGCCATGAGCGTGAGGCACAACTTTTCAGCGAAAAAATTAGAGCACGAAATCATCGCCCTTGGCTGAGGTCGCGCGTCACCCACACCGCGCGTATGCTGATGGTCGCATGGATTCCTGCCTTCGCAGGAAAGACGACGTAGGGTGTAATTTTATCCTGGGAAACCGGAGGGGTATTTCACAAAAAAATATCGAGAAATATGCAAAGGCGCCTGTGGAAAAAGAAATAAGAAATTCTATTTGAAGGAGCGACTCAGATATTCAAAAAAATCTTGCCTAAATTTTGCAACTCTAACGAAAATTAGTCATATGTCCAAACCGCCGCCGCTCCCTTCAGTCGAGGCACTTCTATTCGAAGAACCCCTCTATGCAAAATACGAACTAGCGGAAGATCTTGAGGACGTTAGAATCCTGTATGGGTTCGTCGCTACGCTAGAAAAAGATTACACGGTTGATGCGTTTTGTCCCTACTGCGAGCGAGCTACCACATTTAGAATCCCAGGTATTTCAATAACGCGTGGTGCTGAATGGAACAACATCAGGGAACGGTTTGCATATGATTGTATGGAAATTATCTGTACCCGCGTTAAAAGGCATAAAATTAGATACTGGTTTCGTGTGGATTGTATGACTGTTATGAAGGTGGGGCAGTATCCGTCTCTCGCTGATATCGCAATTGAGGAAACCCGACAGAAGTATAGCGCCGTCTTGAGAGGTGAAAATTGGAGCGAGTTTTATAAAGCCATAGGTCTTGCTGCTCACGGCGAAGGGATCGGTTCATTTGTCTATCTGAGACGTGTCTTCGAACGGCTTATTAAAAGCCGTTTCAACGAGTTTAAACAAATTGAAGGCTGGGAAGAGACTTCCTTCGATCGCCTTCGCATGGATGAGAAAATAAAATTTTTGAATGGGCATCTGCCGCAGTACCTTGTCTCCAATAGGAAGATTTACTCAATCTTCAGCGCAGGGCTCCATGACTTGAGTAACGAAGAATGCTTGAGGTTTTTTGAAATCGGTAAGCGAACAATTATCGTGATTTTGGAGGAAGACCTGAAGAAGCATAATGAGTTATGCGCCAGGAAGGAGCTTAGCGAAGCTATCGCAAAATTTTCGCCGTAAAAAACAATGAGCCGTCTTGAACGGCGTGAACAAATAGTTTCCGGTGCACAACACCCAAATACCGGATAGGTACACAAACGAGCTAGCTCGCAAACAAGTTTGCCCCCTATTCAGTGGACATCTCAGCGCTAAAGGGGCAAGACCCTAGTCAAAGCCGCCAGACTCCTCTAATACCTGCCGCGATATGCCAAAAAGAGAAGACATCAAATCCATCCTGATTGTGGGAGCTGGACCGATCGTGATCGGCCAGGCCT
>JAJRZC010000221.1 GCA_024275435.1 Alphaproteobacteria bacterium | reverse complement strand
CGCGATATCATTTCAAAATCCCGGCCAGGAAGCTTTCAGCATACCAATCATCGCTTCTCGCGGTGTCGCTGCCTAATCCATTGCAACGCAAAGCTCGTTCGCCCTCAAGGCACGTTCAGCGCGTGGCGCGGGTGGTTCGGGCACGGGTCAAACAAAGCCGACGCGTTGCCCGGTGTGTTTTGCGACGGAACTAACAACAGGTTTCCTATAGGCTGAGAAGACAGCAAAGAGGCATCAGAGCGCAGCGGTAAGGGCTAGCGTTTATCGGAATAGTTGCGTATAAGGGCCTCTAAACAAAGCAGATGGCTGGCGGTTTTGGGGGCAAATGCTCTTTTAAGCTGGCCTTTTTTGCGTTTATCATTCGACTTGCAATCCTCCCGTAAGGATTTGGTTTCAAACGGTTTTACCGTTTTGGCCAATTTGGGCATTGCGCTAGAATTCAGGAGATTTCCATGGCTGTACCTATGAAGAAAGTGTCGCGCATGAAGCGTGGCTCGCGCCGGGCACACGACAGCCTCACGGCACCAACATATGTGGAAGACAAAGATTCTGGTGAACGTCGGCGGCCACATCACATTGATCTAAAAACCGGCATGTATCGCGGCCGTCAGATCCTTGAGCCTAAGAATGACGTTTAAGCCTGATGACTATTTCATCGTCTGAAGACCTGCGCGTTTATCTTAAGGATGAGATGTTTTCTTATGAACTATCGCTATTTTGGTGATTGAACTGAGTGGTGAATTAGGAAAATATCCTGGTGAGGTCCCTCACAAGGTCAAAAATTGGCCTTGTGGAACTGTTGCCTTGTCATATGCATGGCTAGGTAAAAACGATATGATCCGCAGTTCTGGCAGGGATTTGTCGCGAAACGGCCGGAAGTGTTATTACGGATTGCGGGTTCTTTCCGTGAGAATTACGGGTTAACAGGCCGCTCATCCGGCTTTCAGGGAGAAGCATATGTCGCTCAGGTCCATTCCACTCATTATCATCGCGCTCATCCTTTATAATGTTGTTGTCCTTTTTGGTGGCGGATCGGCTCCCGATGCCGTGGCTAGTGCTGCTGCAGGAAGCGGAGAAGCTGGCATTCTGCGCAGCATTTTATTCTCCCTACCTTCGATACGTGGCGGTGATGGCCCATCTTGGAACTTCACCTGGGGTGATCTGCTGATGCTCATCACCTTGCTTTTGCTGTTTGTTGAAATCGTCAAGGCAACCTACACATCGACTGCCTCACTGCTGGATCATGGACTATCGATGTTGGTGTTCATCGCCTGTCTTATAGAATTCCTGATGGTTGATTCCGCTTATACCAGCGTCTTCTTCTTCATTATGGTCGCAACGTTGATCGATGTTGTTGCGGGCTATACGATCGGTATCAGGGTTGCGCGCCGTGACATCGGCTTTGGTGGTATGGCGCCTTAAGAAGGCACTTCTTTGCCTAGTCTTGCTTTGTTTGAGCGGGCTAGAGCTGGTCAGCTTACCAGGGCTTAACCCAAAACCTGTTTTCTTAGAACAGGCTTTCCTGCGATAGATCAGGATTTTGGGGCCGATTTATAATGAACAATAACGCTCCGGGCTTTCTGTTCGGGGCGTTTTTTCTTGCCAAGCCCTTGCACGAGGTGCACCTGCGGCACGTGGATGAGTTGATTATTGCGAGCTTAAGGAAGACTTACTCCACAACCTCACGTTTTAATCATTGTTAGGAGATTGAGCTTACCTTGGAGGTCAAGCAGGCTCCAATTCTGGAAAGCTGCCATTGAAATTGGTCCTTACGCCATTCACCTATTGGGCCTTATTTGCGGAACATCTACGTGCCATCGCTGCGAAAACATAATGAACCTGCCCTTCCCTCATCGGTTAAGACACAGGCAGAGTTCCAAGTCCCCCCGGACAAAAGGTTCCCTCATGATGTTTTGTCGAGCAAGAACAGCGCTGGTGGACAAGATCAAGGTAGCTTCATGATTGAGAACTCTCAGGCTGCTTTTGTCTGGGATATTATTCATGATCAGATTGCTTGGGAGAGCAATGTATCGGAGGTTCTCGGCCTTAGCGAAGATGTCGATATTTCCTCCAGTGTCGCGTTCCACAACATGATTGCCCTTGAGCACATTGCACGGCGTATGGAGATGATCCTCGGGCAAAGTTCAAATAAAAAAGAAGAGGGTGTCCCCTACCGTCTGCAGTACCGTTTTCGTCCTGATCACCAGCGAGGCACTCCCAGTATTTGGGTTGAAGAATTTGGACGCTGGTGGCCTGGTGATGATGGCCGGGCATTTCATGCACGTGGATTGGTACGCGTTGTCAGCGATCAATATGTGCAGTCTCAACGAGGGCAGTACAGTTCTGACCATGATGAACTTACCGGACAATTGACCCGCATGAGGTTGATGGAAACCCTGACGACGACGATTAATCAGGCCAAGCTACTCAATCGACCGGGCGTGTTCATGGTTGCTTCTGTTAACAATCTTTCCGTGATCAACGAGACTCTTGGATTTGGGGTTGGTGACGAAATGATTGCAGCTGCTGGGAGAGCTATTCAAAGCAAACTGCGCCAAGGAAGTACGGTGGGTCGCTATTCTTCGAACAAGTTTGGCATCATTCTTCATGACTACAACGCAGAGCAAATGGAGCTTGTGGCCAATAGGTTGATGACAAGTATTCGCGAGCTGAACGTGTTTACGAAAGTCTGCAATGTTCCAGGCACCATCTCCATTGGTGGGGTTTCTTTTCCCAATCACGTTGAAAGCGCCAGCCAGGCGTTAAATTGCGCTTTATATGCTCTTGATCAAGCAAGGCAAACGCGTGGCGATTCATTTGTCAGTTATGAACCCAATGGAACACGTGAAAACAAGCGTCATCGCTCCATGGCGATTTCAGATGAAATTCTAAGCGCGTTGCGTGATGATCGAATCTCGGTGGACCTGCAGCCGATGATCTGTGCGACGAGCGGTGAGACGACTTATTATGAGTGCCTTGCCCGTTTGTTCAAAATGGATGGAAGTGCGATCTCGCCAAGCGAGTTCATGCCTGTTTCCGAAGAACTGGGCTTGTCACGGTTGATCGATCAGCGGGTTCTAGAGATTACCTCGGACCTCCTGAAGCGACACCAAAAACTGAGTTTTTCCATCAATGTTTCAGGCCTGACGACATGTGACCCGGATTGGATCGGGGAATTGTGCGGGCTGTTTCAGTATGATCGCCACTTGGCTGAACGGCTCATTATCGAGATTACCGAGACCGCTATGATCGAGGATGTCGATCAGGCTTTAGCGTTTATCGATACGGTGAAGGAACTTGGTTGTCGTGTCGCCATTGATGATTTCGGTGCGGGTTACACCTCATTTAAAAACCTGAAGCGGTTTCCCGTTGATATGGTCAAAATCGACGGTTCGTTCGTCAAAAATCTTGCGAGCGATGCTGGTGATCAAGTGTTCGTGAAAGCAATGGCCGAGCTTGCTAAAACATTTGGTATGGAGATTGTGGCTGAGTGGGTGGTGGACCAGGAAAGCGCCCAGATCCTTCGTGATTGTGGAATCACGTACCTTCAAGGCTATCTTTTTGGGGAGCCCTTTGCTGCTCAAGATCTTAATATCGTACAGCTTGCCACAACTTCACATGGTGTGGGCCATAAGGTTCTGGAATGAGATCCGACCCGATGCTTTGCCAGACTAGGTTTTATCGTCGTCATTCTTGGTGAGATCGTCCACCTTGCGCTGCATAGACTCCAATTGAGATTTGAGTTCTTCCAATTCGCTTTTGCTTGCGGTTTGGGGCGTAGTGGCTTCAGGGGAGTTGGCTGCAGAGCCTTCCGCCACAGGCTGGGTTTCACCAGTGGCATATGTGGTGGAACTCGTGGAGAAGGGACTCCAAATGGTCATCGCCTGCTCGAAAATCTCCATATTGCGTCGAACCTGATCTTTATAGACATCCATCGCTGTGGAAGGGTTGGAGAAAGCCTTCGAGAATTTAGCCTGGAAATTTTCTTGTTCTCGTGCCAGCGCCTCGAGACTGAATTGCAAATAGCCTGGCACCATGCGGGAAATACTGTCGTCGTAGAACCTGATCAACTGCCGCAGGAAGGGGACAGGTAACATGGTCTGGCCACGACTTTCCTGGTCAACAATGATCTGGGTGAGAACACTGTGCGTCAGGTCATCACCGGTTTTGGCGTCGTGAACGGTGAAGTCTCGATCCGCCCGGACCATCTCGGCGAGGTCGTCGAGGGTCACGTATGTGCTCGTCTCAGTGTTGTAGAGACGACGGTTTGCATATTTCTTAACGGTGACGACATCGCTCTTGTTGCCGCCGTTGCTGTTCTTTTTAGCCATGGTTTGGGTTCGCTTCATCGGGCCTTCAAATTGCTGGACCGCGACAATAACACAGTGGCGGTTGTCCTTGAAGAATAATTCTGCACGTGCGAAGCATCCAATATTAGAGCTGCTTTCATCGCCTTAGCGAAATAGGCCCACAGGGCCCATTCCTTGGTAGCTTAACGATATTTGATAAGTGTCTTAGGCTTGTTTCCCGTCGCGCCCGGTACTATCAAGCCCACTCCATGCCAGAATAACGCGCAAATAGGCGCCTTGACGCCATTAACATTTATAGGGAGATACGCCTCATGAGCCAGGATTCCGACCCCATCGTAATCGCCAGTGCCGCAAGAACCCCGGTTGGATCATTCGGCGGGGCCCTGTCCACCCTTCCCGCCCATGAACTTGGAAAAGTGGCCATTTCAGCCGCCCTGGAGAGAGCCGGAGTGGCACCTGGAGATGTTAGTGAAGTTATTCTTGGTCAGGTTCTGACAGCTGGTCAGGGCCAGGGTCCGGCACGCCAAGCCGCCATTGGTGCCGGCATTTCAACAGAGGCTCCGGCATGGGGTATCAACCAGATTTGTGGATCGGGGCTACGTACCGTTGCTCTTGGCATGCAGCAGGTGGCTATCGGTTCGGCTGACATTGTCGTTGCCGGTGGACAAGAAAGCATGAGCCTGTCTCAACATGCCGGCTTCCTTCGCAATGGTAAGAAAATGGGTGACATGAAGTTCACCGATACCATGGTCAAAGACGGTCTTTGGGATGCTTTCAATAATTATCATATGGGTACAACAGCGGAGAATGTTGCCAGCCAATGGCAGATCAGCCGTGAGGATCAAGACAAGTTTGCCGCTGCCTCACAGAACAAGGCCGAGGCTGCACGCAAAGCTGGTAAGTTCAAAGATGAGATCGTTCCTGTTACGGTGAAGACCCGCAAAGCTGAAATCGTCGTATCTGATGATGAGTACATCAAGGAAGGTGTTACCGTGGAAGGTCTCACCAAACTGCGCCCAGCGTTCGACCCCAAGGGCGGTACGGTTACAGCTGGAAATGCATCGGGCATTAACGATGGCGCTGCTGCTGTTGTTTTGATGAAGGAATCGGAAGCCAAGAAACGCGGTATCAAACCATTGGCCCGTATTGTTTCCTGGGCACAAGCGGGCGTTGACCCTTCCATCATGGGGACTGGCCCAATTCCAGCGGTCAAAAAAGCCCTGGAGAAGGCCGGTTGGAAACACGAAGACCTTGACCTCATTGAAGCCAATGAAGCTTTTGCTGCTCAAGCCTGTGCCGTGAACAAGGGCATCGGATGGGATACGGAAAAGGTCAACGTGAACGGTGGCGCTATCGCTATCGGCCACCCGATTGGTGCTTCCGGTACACGTATCTTGACAACACTGCTTTTTGAAATGAAACGTCGCGATGCCAAAAAGGGGCTTGCCACATTGTGCATCGGTGGTGGAATGGGGATCGCGATGTGCGTTGAGCGCGACTAATGCGTTTAAAACAGATCGACTTGGAGTTGCCACAAACAGATATTGGTTTGTGAGTGGCAACTCCGGCCTTGCTTCCCAGACACGCTATGTGCCTCATTGTTTGTGATCCGGCACACTGAAATTACCCAAGACTACACCTTACGAAAACCTTGAAAAATATTATTGGAGGATAGACCATGTCACGAGTGGCCATCGTCACCGGAGGAACGCGGGGCATCGGCCACGCTATTTCGGTCGCATTACAAAAAGCTGGATATCGGGTTGCGGCAAACTACGCCGGAAACGATGAAGCAGCACAGAAGTTTCAAGCGGAGACAGGTATTCCCGTCTACAAGTGGTCTGTTGCCGAATATGACCAATGCGTTGAAGGCGTCAAGAAGGTCGAAAGCGATATTGGACCTGTAGATGTTCTCGTCAACAATGCCGGCATCACACGTGATGCGATGTTCCACAAAATGACAAAAGACAAGTGGGATGCTGTCATCAATACCAATCTCAGCGGTTTGTTCAACATGACCCACCCCGTGTGGGAAGGCATGCGCTCACGTAAATTTGGACGCATCATCAATATCTCTTCGATCAATGGTCAGAAGGGACAGATGGGCCAGGCCAACTACTCTGCTGCTAAGGCTGGTGACATTGGCTTCACGAAAGCTCTCGCACAAGAAGGCGCCTTCAAGGGCATCACGGTGAATGCGATCTGTCCTGGTTACATCGCTACGGAAATGGTCAAGGCTGTTCCGGAAGAAGTTCTCAATTCCAAAATTCTGCCATTCATTCCGGTGGGACGACTTGGGGAACCTGAAGAGATTGCGCGCTGTGTTGCGTTTCTTGCTTCCGATGATGCCGGCTTCATTACGGGGTCAACACTGACGGCAAATGGCGGTCAATACATGATCTAAGGTCCGCTCTGAAAAGCCGGGTATGAAATAAGCCTTCAGTATTTAATCGTCACTAAAAAATAGAAGCCGCGACGAACATGATCATAGTTCGTCGCGGCTTTTTTCGTTTTTGAATGTTTGTGCAATTTATTGTTTTTGAAATTATCCACGTGCACGTGAGCGAATGATGCGTGGGAATTCATCGTCCTCAGCACCAGGGCTTGTAGGCGCATTGGTACCAACATTTTGTTGCACGCCACCGAAAGGATCAAAGCTGCCTGTCGGAGTATTGTTTCCTGTGCCAGGCGTGCCTTGTGCCATTGATGCTGTTGTCTGGTTTGTTGTCACTGATGGGTCTGTGATTAGTGGTTGAGAGGTGTTTTGTTGCTGTTGTTGCACGGGCATCGCGGAGTGGGCAGGAAGAGATGCCTGTCCTGTAGCATTGGTACCGCGACCCAGATTATTCACTCCCGGGTTAGACTGGCCGTCCTGTGAGGTGGTTCCAGCGAACCAAGCATCGATAAGATCGAGTTCGTTCGCGGAAAGATTCATGCCCTGGCTACGGCAACGTGCAACAACG
The DNA here is from genome assembly GCA_024275435.1 of Alphaproteobacteria bacterium. Taxonomy (GTDB): domain Bacteria; phylum Pseudomonadota; class Alphaproteobacteria; order Rhizobiales; family Hyphomicrobiaceae; genus JAJRZC01. The sequence goes on along the minus strand of JAJRZC010000221.1, from coordinate 7,006 downwards.
AAGTTGCGGAAACGGCTGGCGAAAAGATTCGCAGATGCACCGTGCTCAAACCAGGGGTCTGCCTCACTGATAACTTCCAAAATAAAGCGCGCATCGTCGCGACGAAGATTTACCCCTAGCTCCTGAGACGCCTGAACGATATTCACCAGCGTTCGCGCACCTGTTAGTCCGTTGGTCTTGATCTCCTGGGCCATCACCTCAAACAAAACTTTGTACTCTGGTGGTGACAAAGGTGGAGCCTGGCAGGCTTCATGAATCCGGGAGATTGACTGCTGGATGGACGTCGCTTGATCACCCGCTGGCGTTGATGATGCCTGAGAACGAGCAGGTTGTGGGGACCGGCTTGGAGAGGCTGCAGGCTGCGAATGCATGTCTTGAACGCCTGTGGGATGCTGCTGCGTTGGAGAGCTCTTTTGCGCCTGGGGCTGAGGTTGGGACGCCATTGGCGTAGGCGCTTGGTTGCGTGGAGTTTGCGCTGCTACTGGCGGCAACTCCGGCTCATTGGAAGCTGCATGACGATGTTGGCTCAAATCTGCTTTCAAAGGCTGACTGGCAGGGACCGCGAACTGGTCATCGGCCGCATTTCTCACCATCTCTTGCTCTGAAACGGGCGCGGGAATCGGCGCTGATAGGCTCGGATGTGACGTTTGCGGCTGAGGTTGAGGCAGCGCCGCTTTGGGCACAGGAGCCGGAGTTACCTGTTGTTGTGGCTGTTGCTCTGAAGCTTGTTGTGCGGTTACAGCTGGTGACATGCTCTGCTGATGATTATTCAAATCCTCAACATAGTAGGGGGCAGCCTGAGACAATTGAATATCTTTGGGCAAACCACCAACAAGGAGATCCCTGAAGCTGCCAGCTCCACCCCATGCGGTTCCCACGGTCTTATCATGACCCAGCACGCGCACGGCGCGGTCTGCTAAGGCCTCCAAGGGAACGGGGGTTGGTGCTGAGCGCACGGTCTCCAGCACTTCATTCAGGATTGCGGAACGTGTTTTTGTGAGCATGTCGGGGCTAGGCAGGCCCTTATTTGTCGTGCGTCCGCTGCCATCGGCAATGACATTCAAGCTACCTTCCACAAGAAGCGAGATCAAATCCGACTCGCGAATTTCTCCATCGCTTATGGCCCGATATGGAGCAGCGGTATAATCATTGGCATAGATAACCGTGCGACGGGCGTGGGCGCGCAACCGATGCAAAACGGGCGTAAAATCGGCGTCACCAGACAGAATGATGAACTCATCAAAATAGGTATCGTGAAGCAGATAATCGCGCACATCCATAACCATGCGGATATCGGCGGAATTTTTCAGCTGGGCGGTGAGCGGTGGGCAGTCGATCACTTCGAAGCCGGCGCGCAGATAGTGGTGGCGCACGAACGGGAATGAATTCATGTCCGTTGAATTATCGGAGTTATTGCGGCGAGGAACGGGGTTGCCGTAGCAGCGGTTCATCACAATGCGCCGAGGTGTTGTCAGTGGCATACCGTTGGTCGGTGTAATGAGATCACCAGACGCGATTGCACTGATCCAAACACTGGCGTTCTTAGCGAAACGCTTGGCCGCTTCTTCGTTTTTTCGCTTAAGCGATAAATAAATGTTGTCGTAATCAACAAAGACCGTGCTGAGCAACGATCCATTGGACTCTCGATTCATAACCTGCCTGCCCCACTGACTATTCGTCATGCATTCTTGCGTTGCTGGCAGTGTTTATGAGTCGCGTGAGCGCCACAATAGACTGTGGGTGCGTCACACATGAACTTTTGTAAAACCTTTTATATTCAGAAGGTTATCTGGTTGGAAGGCTGTTAGAAAACAGTGGAAAAGCTTTTGCCAGCGTCCAACTGCCTTGGGTTGGGCACTTTCTTTGCGCATGGGTGATTCCCCAAAGCAGATCAATGACCAGGTTCAAACCCCTTGGGGGCCAGGGTGAAACCGGTAAATTCAAACGCTGGCGCCACTGTACACCCCACCAAGGAGAAGTCTCCAAGTGGAGTGGCTTGCTGCCAGTGTCCTTTTGGCACTACCAGCTGTGGCCGGGCCTGAGAAGAAAAATCGTTTCCCAGCACTGCTTTCGTTATTGGTCCCTCTGGTGGAGCCGTTGAAAGTTGCATTGGTGCACCATGGTAGTAATGCCAAATTTCAACGGCATCCACGGTGTGCCAGCGGGAGACCTGTCCCTCCTTTAGCAGGAAATAGATCGCCGTTGAGGCGGCGCGTCCGTTATGGTCGCAGGTTTCCTCATCTCGAAACATTTCACGGAAATAACCGCCTTCAGGATGAGGGGTCAGGTTTAGTAATGTGATGAGTTCGTCGGCGGTGATGGCGTTCATATGCTCTTTCTCTTGAGATCTCACCCCTTGCAGACCCGGCCTGAATGTTAGGCATTGTCTTTTCGGGATCGTATTTCTGCGAACACTTTCCAATCTGCCTCGTTCTGCATACCCAAACGGTCTTTCACAGTTTGCTCTCCGGCGCGCAAGAAAGGGTTTGTCGCCAGCTCTTCGCGAAGGGTTGTGGGCAAGGTCGGTTGGCCCTGGTTTCGCATGGCCTCAACACACTCAAGGCGTTGCTTTAGCTGTTCATTTTGCGGCTCAATGGTGATGGCAAAACGTGCATTGGCAAGGGTGTATTCGTGGCCGCAGTAGATCTTGGTTTCTTCTGGCAATTCCCTGAGTTTACACAAGGATGACCACATCAATTTGGGAGTTCCTTCAAAAAGACGACCGCACCCCATTGCGAAGAGTGTGTCGCCGACGAAGGCAACGCTTGCTTTTGGGATTACGTAGCTGATGTGTCCGGCGGTGTGGCCCGGGGTATCTAGGACCTCAATGCGAAAGCTACCAAATTCAATGGTTGAACCTTGTGCCACCTTGCTGTCGATACCGGGAATTTTATCGGCTTCGCCACCTGGGCCTATGATGGTGCAGTTGGTTATTTCCTTCAGTCTCAGGTTTCCCGCTGTGTGGTCTGCGTGATGATGGGTGGTCAGGATGTGGGTCAAAGTCCAGTTTTTCTCCTGCAAGGCGGAAAGAACCGCGCTGTCATCAGGCGCGTCGATTGAAGCTGTGAGATTTGATGCTTCGTCGTGGATCAAAACGCCATAATTGTCCGTGCGGGCTGGAAACTGGTGGATCTGAAGTGCGCTCATTGGGGGCCTCTAAGGATTTTTATCGGTTGGGTCTTATTTCAGATATTCATCATTATACATTCATAGCTGATGCCGACGATGTCACTGTGGGCAGGCGTTACACCTCCTGCCGAGATTGTTGGGTCGCTCTTGCCGTGAAAGTGTGCATCATTCAGGCTTAATCATGCAGGTGAGACAAGGCTCTGGCTGTTTGAGTCATTGGGTGTGCCTGATATGCCATGATGAGGATACCGGATGTGTGGCGCTGTAATTAACATTTTTGGTTAGATATGCAGATCGATGTTGTTCAGTTACGGGATTTTTATGCGACACCGCTGGGGCAAGTCGTCACTCGACTTATTACCGGGCGAATTCACTCCCGATGGCGAAATGTTTCCGGCGGGACGCTGATCGGGCTGGGGTATGCCACGCCGTATCTGGGCGGATTTCGCAACAAGGCACATTGTGTGGGCGCGCTGATGCCCGCTGGACAGGGAGCACTTATCTGGCCAAGCAGCGGGCCGAAATCATGTGCTCTTGTGGATGAAGAACGCTTGCCACTTGCCGATAACAGCGTCGATTTCCTGCTCGTTGTTCATGGCTTTGAAATGGCGGGGCATGTTCGTCCTGTGCTTCGCGAGATGTGGCGGGTATTGGCACCGCAGGGCCGTCTTTTAATGGTGGTGCCGAACCGACGCGGCGTGTGGGCACGCACCGAAGGCACGCCATTTGGATACGGTAGGCCCTACAGTCGCGGACAACTGGAAGTCATTTTGAAACAGGCGATGTTCTGCCCACTTAGTTGGGGCGGCGCGTTGTTCGTTCCGCCATTCAGCCGTAACACAATGCTACGCACAGCAGTGGGGTGGGAAAGAGCTGGAGCGCGTGTAGCTCCCGGGTTTGGTGGTGTCATACTGGTGGAGGCCACCAAGGAACTTGAGGCACCGGTGGGCAAAGTTGAAAAGCGCCGGGTGGTAACGGAAATGCTGCCTGCACGTGGTTCGTTAAGGGATCGCGGCTAAAGACTGGATCGGGCGCGCCACTACACCAGCATGTTTTTTCCCGATTTGACAACTTCCGCTGCGCGATCGTCCTGTTTAATTTTGGAGAGGAAATCCTGCGGTACCTTGGCACCCCGTTCAACAGCGGGTCGTTTGGAAATATCTTCCAACCAGCGTTTCAAGTTTTCTAGCCCTTCGATATCGACGCCCGACCAGGCGTGACTTTTGGCCCAGGACCAATTTGCGATGTCGGCAATGGAATAGTCTCCAGCCAGAAACTGCCGCCCTTTAAGGCGCGTGTCGAGGACTTCAAGAAGTCTTCGTACTTCGCGTTGATAACGTCCGATGGCAAAGGGTATTTTTTCTTCGGCGTAGCGATAAAATACGTTGGCTTGGCCCATCATCGGCCCAAGGCCACCCATCTGGAACATCAGCCATTGCAGAACTTCCGATTGGTTTTTTTCGTCTGACCCTTTTAACCGGCCGGTCTTGTTGGCGAGATAGATAAGAATAGCGCCAGACTCGAAGACCGTGAAATGGTCGTTGTCGTGATCGATTATCACGGGGATACGGCCGTTGGGGTTGAGTGCCAAAAACCAGTCCTGCTTTTGTTCGCCTGCGCCCAGGTCGATTGCGCGTAGCGTATAGGGAAGTTCCAGTTCTTCAAGAGCGATGGAGACCTTGATGCCATTGGGTGTCGAAGCTGTGAACAATTCGATAGCCATTTGTGCCTCCAAAGTGTTGAAACAAGTTGTGTGTGATCTCGCCAAGTGGAGATCGGCGTGTTTCGTGTTTGGTGCCTAGTGTTTGTGTTCTGGATTCACAAACGCTTGACGACCTCCGCCCGGGATTCAAGCGTTTGATCCAGAACACTAGGATCTATCATTATCACGCAGCTTGAAAACGGCTTTTTCCCCCAATAGATTCTGCAAGTACAGCGAATGTTTGATGGGAAGACGACGCCCAGCACTGTTGAAAGCGACGGCGTCTTCGATGTCGGCGTCAATTAATTTGCACAGGTCCACGAAGTCGGTGATGGTACACAGATGAGCATCCGTGCTGGCGTACCAGGTTTCTGGAAGATTGGGTGTTCGCGGCATACGTCCGTCCATGAGCAATGCCCAGCGGATTTTCCAGTGGCCGAAGTTTGGAAAGGAAACGATGGCGTTGCGGCCAATTCTCAGTAGATTCTCCAAAACCTTCTTCGGGTAACGGGTTGCCTGGAGCGTCAAGGAGAGAATGGCATAGTCGAAGGCCTGTTCCGGATAGTCGTCAAGGTCCACGTCTGCATCGCCTTGAATGACGGAAAGACCGCGCGAAACGCACGCATTGACGCGCTCTTGTGTCAGCTCCATGCCACGACCATCTACGGCTTTGGTGTCTGTCAGCAATTGCAACAATTCGCCGTCACCGCAGCCCACATCGAGGACGCGACTGCCTGGGGCAACCATTTCTGCGATCAAGAGATGATCGACGCGTGCGTGGTCAGCTAATTTTATCTGTGTGTTCAAGCGGCGTTTATTCCTATGTGGTAGGTTTTATTCCAAGCCGCGCTTTTGTGCTGCGGCATTGATGAAGCCTCTTATGGTCTCGAAGAATTCCGGTTCATCGAGAAGGAATGCGTCGTGGCCTGCATTGCTGTCGATTTCGACAAAAGAAACGTCGGCGGCGACGGCATTTAGCGCACGGACAATATCTCGACTTTCACGGGTGGGGTAGAGCCAGTCACTGGTGAAAGAGACTACGCAAAAACGCGTTGTTGTTGCTTGGAAAGCCTTGGAGAGAATTCCCATGTGCGAGGAAGCCAGATCGAAGTAGTCCATGGCCCGTGTAATATAGAGATAGCTGTTGGGGTCAAACCTGTCGACAAAGGTTGAGCCCTGGTGACGCAGGTAGCTTTCCACCTGAAAATCGGCATCGAAAGTGAAAGTTCGGGTTGTCCGGTTCTGCAGGTTACGCCCGAATTTTTCTTGAAGCGCATCCTCCGAGAGATAAGTGATATGGGCTGCCATGCGTGCAACTGCAAGACCATTTCTCGGCACTTCGCCAGTTTCATAGTAATTTCCACCATGCCACTTTGGATCAGCCATGACGGCCTGACGGCCAACTTCGTGAAAGGCGATATTTTGCGAAGAGTGCCGCGATGTGGTGGCAATGGGTACGGCAGCATAAACGCGATTGGAAAAGTGCGAGGCCCATTGCAGAACCTGCATGCCGCCCATAGAACCGCCCACGACAGCGAAGAGTTGGTCAATCTTCAAGTGATCGATTAACCGCACCTGGGCATTGACGATGTCACCAATTGTGATCATCGGGAATTTGAGGCCGTAGGGTTCCTTGGTCTGGGGGTTGATTGAAGCTGGTCCGGTGGAGCCCATGCAGCTGCCCAGTATATTTGGGCAGATAACAAAGTAGCGGTCCGTATCAATGGCCTTACCGGGGCCCACAAGGGTCAACCACCAACCGGGCTTGCCTGTTAGCGGGTGATCACTTGTGACAAACTGATCACCGGTCAATGCATGACAGATGAGGATCGCGTTTGAGCGATCAGCGTTTAGTTTGCCGCTGGTGGTGTAGGCTATGGAAAACGGTGCCAAGTCCTGGCCGCACTCAAGACGCAGGGGTTTATCATCGGGAAAATGCACGATCGGACTTAGATTCCAATTGGAAAGAATATTCGATCGGTTGACCTGGCTCTGGTTGATTTCGTTCAGCTTTCTATCTCTTTGCAGTTATGGCGTATTGTGTCTTTTCGTGCGACAAACAGCCTGTAGGACATAGGGTTTAAGGTTGTATTGCCTCGTTTTGTGATTCAATCCTGGCGTGTCTCGTTCAGCAATGGGCAGCCGCTTAACATGCCGAGTAACTAACTGTAATTT
>JAJRZC010000220.1 GCA_024275435.1 Alphaproteobacteria bacterium | reverse complement strand
TCTGCAGGGTGCGCGCAAAGTCCTCATAAGACTCGTTGGCGACGACGGTCAGGCGGTTCACGGTCTCATCATGGACACGCTCGCCTGAGGCATTGACGGGTAAACGAAGGCCGCGCCCGATTTCCTGGCGCTTTTTATCCGTCGATTGAGTCTCATTGAGCGTGCAAATCTGGAAAACGTTCGGGTTATCCCAACCTTCGCGCAGCGCCGAGTGAGAGAATATGAACCGAAGTGGCACATCCGGATCAAGAAGCCGTTCCTTGTCGCGCATAATGAGGCTGTAGGTATCCTCGTCATCTTTCGTCGTTCCGCGCGTATCTTTAATGTGGCCCTTTTTGTCCTGGCTAAAATAGCCGTCATGAAGGTCTTTCACATCGAAGGGGAGCAGCCCCTTATAGAGCGGCTTGGCGGTCAGCTCGGATAAAGCCTCTTCGAACCAATGGCCGATCTTGCCGAGGCTGGTTGAGCCGTCCTCATTATAAACGCGGTAATTGGCAACGCGATCAATAAAAAACAGCGACAGAACCTTGATGCCCTTGCCTTTGAGAATCCGCTCTTTCTTCAAATGCTGCTCGACCGTCTCGCGGACCTGCACTTTCATGATCTCGTCGTTCAGCCCGCTAATCTCATCCCCAAGTTGCAGCAACCGGCCCTGATTGAATTCGATATATTCTCCGCCCGGTGTGCAATCGATATTCTGTAAGATATAGCCGTCCCGGTAGATGTCGCGCTCGCCGGATTTTACGAATAGGTCGTCGCCCTGCTTCACCCAGACTTTGGCGTGCTTTGGTCCGTTTGGACCTTCCTTGTGTATCTCGATCTGCGCCTTTATGCCCTTTTTGTTGTCGGTCTTGAGCAGCTTCATATAGGCGTCATTGAAATTGTCATCTGAGCGGATGGAGGCGACCTCGATGCGTTTGACCAGCCGCAAGTCATAGGCCTTCACCGGATCGAGTTTGTAGAGCAGATTATAGGGATTTTTATGGGTGGCGCTGTAACGCAGAGTCAGCAGCGGTTTGAGATTAGCGATGGCGCGGCGCGATTTCTCGGTATTGTCAACGCTTTGCGGCTCGTCAATGATGACAATGGGGCGGGCCGCCTGAATAAACTCGATGGGACGGCGCCCGGACATACGGTCGTTTTCTCGGTTGATGACATTGAGCTTTTTCAGCTCTTCCTCGCTCATGTCCGACAGGGGCTTATCCGCCACGTCCTTTTGGAAGGACTGGATATTGATGACCATGATCTGGATATGGTTGCCCGAAGCAAACTGGCGGACCTTGCCGAGGCGCTTTGAATCATAAACGAAGTGATCAAAGGGTACATTGTCATAGAGCGTCTGGAAATGCTCCTTGGTCATGTCGATGCTTTTCAGCACGCCTTCGCGGATGGCGACACTGGGCACGACAATGATGAATTTCTTGAAGCCATAGAGCTTGTTCAGCTCAAAAATCGTGCGCAAATAGACATAGGTCTTGCCGGTGCCGGTCTCCATTTCGATGGAGAAGTCATGCCCTTGAAGCTCGGCGACTTTCTCAATGTCGTTGGCTTCCTGAATGCTGCGCAGATTTTCCAGCAAGGCCTCGTCTGTGATATTGAGCTGATTGGCAAGACCAAGCTCGTTCTGGAACAGCCCGCCGATTTGTAGCGACTGGAAGGCTGCCGCACCGGTCTGCGCAAAAGGTTGACCGTCAAAGACGTCCGTTACTGCGCGAATGGCGTCAAGCTGATATTCGAGCGTGGCGTCGAATTTGAGTTTCACGATCGATTCTCCGTCGGGTTACTAATGAGTTCTGTATGCCAATCAGCATAAGTTTTTCGACTTCCCTTTATTCTCCATGACTTTCGTCCGTTGTCCGCGCGCCCCACGACCACGGCGGAAGCCGCACTTGGGCTGGAGAATGGAACATCCTCCGTGAATTGTGCGATTCCATTTTCTTGGACTTCAAGTTTGCCTTCTTCTAAAAGTTGGCGATGCAAACGCGCATAACCGTGCTCCCGAACACCAATCCATTTGGATTGCGCTTGAGAACCTTTCAATATAAAAAACTCGTCACTGACCTCGCGAGCTTCGGCTTTAAGACGGTGCTTTTGGCTTACAAGTTCAAACAGGGGTTCGGTGGTTGATTTGTTTGTAATTTCAGAAAGCCTGGGACGTAAGAAACTCAAACCCAACACTGGTAAAATGAGTCTGATCTGATTGATAAAATACTCCATATCAGAAGTGTCGGCCTCCGGCAGACGTATCCACTCAGGTGCCGTCGCGTTAACGATGTCTGCCCTGTTCTCGTTTTTTGCTATTTGAATAAGTCTGCTCTCCAAATAACGTACATGGGCTTTTGTGAGATTGTGATCTTTGCTGGTGACAAGGCAGGTTCGCTCCCAAAAATGTTTGGAATCACTCAGATTATGCCCTTTTAGACGTTTTCCCACTTCATCGCTTTCACCGATGTAAACACTTATACGTCCGGTTTCAGGGTCGGATCCTATTAGAAAGTAAACACCGGTTCGGCGTAATTCCTCCCACTTGATTAATTCAAACAATTTGCTACGCGGAGCTGAAATGACGTGCCCCGACCAATTCCCGATTTCAGAGATGATGATACCGTTCGGACTTCCATCAATGAGAAACAATCGAATGCTGCGGCCTGATGTCATGTCGTTATTCATGGTCGCCTCCTCTAAACTGTTCTAAACACGATTTCGCGCTCTTCGGCTTCGGCGCGGGCTTTGAAGGTTTGGACGGCGTTGGCTTTGAGCTGGTCGTTGCCGTTGAATCCTTCGTCGAGACAGATGACCTGGAGCGGGTTGTCTTCGGCGATGGCGTCGATGAGTTCGGGCGTGATGTTCTTCTCAAGGCAGATGATCAGTGCGCCGCCGGCAATGGCATAGACCTCGCCGCCGGGCATCTGGCGTTTGTCGATGCTGGTGGTGAGCGGGAAGCCGGATTTGAGGAGAAGCTCATAGAGAATGTCTTCAGGCGTGCTGGCTTCGACCATGTGATTCACATGCATCTCAAGCTGCTTGCCCAGATTGTCGCTGGCCGCTGCCTCAGCGCCGTCCCATATCTTGAAGTTGGAACGGTCGAGCTTGAAGACCTTGAAGCCAAGATCAAGCGCCCCGCTGTCCTCCAGGTCGAGCTTGCCGTCGCGTGCATCGGCAATCTTCTTAGCGGCGCGGCGAATGCGTTCCTTGCCGATGTCGGCGATGGTAACTTCCGCATCTTCCATTGGCTCAGGTATCTGCACGCAAATGTAGTGTCTCTTACTGTTTTCAGAAGAATTGAGATCCATAACAGCGTGAGCAAAAGAGGCGCTGCCAGCAAAAAAATCAAGGACAATTTCTGGTTCGCTTTTGTCCGTGCCTATCTGCAAAACCCGATTCATTAATGCTACCGGTTTTGGTGTAACAAATAGACTCTCCCCGCTTCTAGCAGCCATCAGATTGCTAAGTTCTCGTTTGGAATGGCGCGTACTGCCAACTTCATTCCAGTTCCAGTAAGTTTGTGGTACAACGCCGTCTTTGACCTCTGACAGAAATCGTTTCAATCCGGGTCTATTTTCGCCGGTGTCGCCCCACCAAATCCTTTTATCTTCATCGAGTTCTTTGAATTTCTATTGACTTATCCGCCAGACACTTCCTGCCGGCGGCCCGGTTATTATTTTGCCGGAAGGTGTTTCAATTGGATATTGCCCTTTGCTGTAATAATTTCTGGCCGCAATGTCGCTAAGCAACCACGGTCCCCTTGGATCATTATCAGGGTTTTTATATCGAGATATCATCTTGGCACTACGAGGAAGAAGATTGGGACGCCATATTTCTCCGTTGCGGGCGTATACCAATAAATACTCGTGATCTTCGCTAAATTGTACAGCAGTATTTTTAGGACTATCCATCTTGTGCCAAATCACCGAAGCAACGAAATTCTCTTCGCCAAAAATGTGATCGCACAGCTCGC
>JAJRZC010000219.1 GCA_024275435.1 Alphaproteobacteria bacterium | reverse complement strand
GATAGTGCCTTGAAACGATCAAGGGCGTTTTGAAGGATTATAGTGGCTGCGAGTTTGTCGATAACCTTGGCGCGTTTCGAGCGGCTCGTGTCGGCTTCAATAAGTGTGCGTTCAGCGGTTACTGTGGAGAGGCGTTCATCCCACAGCAGAATTGGGCGTGTGTTCAGAGTATTGAGGTTGCGTGCGAAAGCGCGAGCGGATTGGGATCGGGGGCCTTCGCTGCCATCCATATTACGTGGCAATCCGAGGACAAATCCTGAGACTTGATGTTTATCTGCCAAGGCCAGTAGGTGCTCGACATCCTTGGAGAACTTGGTGCGCCTTATGGTTTCTAAGGCAGAAGCGATGATCAGTTTGGTGTCTGACAGAGCCAAGCCGAGCGTCTTTGTGCCGCCGTCTATGCCTATGAGGCAGGAATTTTGCGGGATCTGTGCCTTAAATAAAGCGGGATCTTCAAAAGTGGTGCCCTTGATTTTATCTTCGTCCATATTGTTTGCTTTTCTGGGGCTTCGTGATGCGGGTTTGAATATGTCTCGTTATGGGTGTTGATGCTTGGTATTGTTAGGCTGAAAATCTGTGTTCTGCTACACTGCCAAATTTCTCATATGGGGAGAGACTTCTCATCTTGAGAAAGAGTTGGTATCGGAATGGGACGGTCAATTTGAGCCTTAGGGAATATTAAAATGAAACTCACCTGGTACGGTCATTCTTGTTTTCGCGTGGAGGCAGGAAGTAGCGTGGTCTTAATTGATCCGTTTTTGAAGGGGAATCCGACATTTGAGGCTTCGGGGATATCGTTTGAGGAAGTTAGTAGCGGCGTGACACATGTGGCGCTTAGTCATGGTCACGATGATCATATTGGCAGTTGCGTTGAGATTTGCAAAACACAAGATGCAGTGTTGGTCGCGGTGTTTGAGCTTGCCATGCATCTTGGAGCACAGGGCATTGAAAAGCTTGAGCCAATGAATACCGGGGGCAGTGTGGGTTGTGGAGACTTTGAACTGAGCTTCGTCAATGCTCTGCATTCGGCTTCTTCTGAGGGCGTTTATCTGGGAAATCCATGTGGGATCATTTTGAGGAAGGAAGGGGAAAAGACCCTCTACCACATGGGTGATACGGATATATTCGGCGATATGGGGCTGATTAATGAGATCTATGAACCCAAGATAGGGCTGGTTCCCATCGGGGACAGGTTTACCATGGGCGCGAAAACGGCGGCCATGGCCTGTAAAAGATACTTTGATTTTGATGTGGTTGTACCTTGCCACTACGGAACTTTTCCCATCATCGATCAAACGGCGGACGCTTTTGTGGCCCAGATGAGCGGGGAACGTGTCGAGGTCCCTAAAGTTGGCGAGGCGTTGCACCTTTAATGCAGGTTTCTTGCTCCCAAATGTCGCGAGATATTGCGCCTTAACTGGTTGCCAGCTAAGAGTGCCTTTGGCTTTTCTGTTGAGCGGTGATTTTTTACTCAAATCCTGAAGATGAGGGACTATGCAAGTCGATCAAGCATTAGTCATGCGTATCGCGCGGCTCGCGCGTATCAAAATTACGGATGAAGAAGCCGAGGGGCTTAAAGGTGAACTTTCTGGGATTTTTGACTGGGTTGAGCAACTCAGTGAGCTTGACACGGATGATGTGGAGCCGATGACCCAGGTGGTTCCCATTGCTCTGCCGCGTCGGGAAGATGTGGTGACTGATGGTGACATTGCCGACAAGATCTTGGCAAATGCACCGATGAGTGAAGATAACTTTTTTGTTGTCCCGAAAGTTGTGGAGTAAGTATGCGAATTTTGATTGCGATGCTGGTTTTATGTGCTTCGTCCTTGAGTGTTTTTGCCAAGGAAACTGCCACGTTCATTGAGGGCACTTATGCCACTGCTGAGGGATGCAGCATGCTCAAAAAGCTGGCTAATGGAACGGCGCGTACCATTTCAACGGTTCCTGATACGCTGGACAAGAATGGTTTTCATGGCTGGGAAGGCGGATGCGAGTTTACCAAAGTTTTTGAGCATATGCCTGGGAAGGTGTGGACCGGGCTGATGTACTGCGTTGAGGGGGCGAAAGTCAGTGCCCCTAATATCGTCTTTGTGCGTGATGAGGATGACAATAGTTTTGAAGTGCTCCAGGCGGGTGAAGATAGCCCTGAAGTGTTTCGCCGCTGTGATGTTAAATGAAAGAAAAGGCAACCGTGAGCGATACTCGTGATCTCACCAGATTGACTTTGAGCGAGGCCCGAGATGGGTTGGCTCAGAAAACCTTCAGCGCGGTTGAGTTGACGGATGCGTTTCTGTCAGCGATTGAGACCGCTAACCCGGCATTGAATGCGTATGTTTTGGCTACTCCGGAAGTTGCGCGTGAGCAGGCCGCTCAATCGGACAAGCGTTTGGCTTCTGGTGAGGCGGGTGCGCTTGAGGGGTTGCCGCTGGGGATTAAAGATCTTTTTGCAACCAAGGGTGTTCGAACCACCGCAAGTTCTAAAATTCTTGGCGAGTTCAAACCGGCTTACGAATCGACTGTTACGAGCAATTTATGGAATGCCGGAGCGATTATGCTCGGTAAGCTCAACAATGATGAATTTGCCATGGGTTCCAGTAACGAGACGAGCGCGTTTGGTCCCGTGATCAACCCATGGCGACGTAAGGGCTCAAAAGAGAAGCTTGTGCCGGGCGGATCTTCCGGAGGCTCATCGGCGGCCGTTGCGGCTGACCTGTGTCTTGCGGCGACGGCAACTGATACGGGTGGGTCGATCCGCCAGCCTGCAGCCTTGACAGGCACAGTGGGCTTGAAGCCAACTTACGGGCGTTGTTCGCGCTGGGGGATTGTGGCGTTTGCTTCCTCGCTTGATCAGGCCGGCCCCATTACCAAAACGGTTCGTGATGCATGTATAATGCTTGGCGCCATGGCCGGATATGACAAAAGGGACTCCACTTGTGTTGATCGGCCCGTTCCGGACTATGAAGCTGCACTTGGGCGCAGCATCAAAGGTTTGAAAGTTGGTGTGCCGCAAGAATACCGTGTGGAGGGGATGTCCCAAGTGGCCGAGGCGTTATGGCAGCAGGGCATCGACTGGATGAAGGATGCTGGTGCGAAGATCAAAGAGATTTCTTTGCCGCACACAAAATATGCGCTGCCTGCTTATTATATAGTGGCGCCTGCTGAAGCGTCTTCTAACCTGGCGCGTTATGATGGTGTTCGTTATGGGGCCCGGGTTCCTGGAAACAATCTCATTGAGATGTATGAGGCGACGCGTGCTGCCGGTTTCGGGCAGGAGGTGAAACGGCGAATCTTGATTGGGACCTATGTTTTATCGGCTGGGTATTACGATGCCTACTATCTGAAGGCGCAGAAGGTGCGAACGCTCATAAAGCGGGATTTCGATGCAGCCTGGAATGATGTGGACGTTATCTTGACGCCGACAACACCAAATCCGGCATTTGCGTTTGGTGAAAAGACAGGCGATCCGCTGGCGATGTATCTGGAGGATATCTTCACGGTGACGGTGAATATGGCCGGTCTGCCGGGTATTTCGGTTCCTGCAGGTTTGTCTTCAGAAGGTACGCCTTTGGGGCTACAGCTTATCGGCAAACCGTTTGATGAAGAAACGTTGCTGAATGTGGGCCAGATCATTGAGGCGTCAGCTGGAAAGTTCGCGCCAGAGGATCGCTGGTGGAGTTAATGTGATTGCCGGGAGCACTCGGGGTCTCATTTGGTTGAGGTTAGGTTTTTGTATCGGGTTTGTGGATGCAGAAACCGTAAATACAAATCATAGGTCGGTTTAGAGATGTCCCCGCGTTCAGCAAAAGATTGTTGTGATATGTCGCAAGTCCGCTCGGAAATAGATCGGATAGATGCCCGACTTGTGGATCTTATCGCAGAACGGTTCAGTTATGTGGATCGGGCCTGGCAGCTTAAGAAGAGTCCGGCGGACGCTACGGTGCCATGGCGGATCGAGCAGGTGATCGATAAAGTTCGTGAACATGCGGAAGCACAGGGAATACCTCCAAGGCTGGTGGAGGCTTTGTGGCGACAGATGATCGGCTGGTTTATCCAGTACGAACAGGAAAAATTGAGTGCATCCAACGAGAAGTCAAAAGGTACCTTGAACGAGGATGAACAGAAATGATTTCTCTGTCTGAGTTCAATCCGATGGGCTTACTTCTCATTGCAGCGTTGAATCCTGTCGTGATCTTGGTCGCTGTACTTATGGGGCGCTCTGCAGATCAGTGGCAAAAGCTTTTCGTTGCTGCATTTGCTTCGTCTTTGGCAGGGGTTGTTTTGATTTGGTTTGTGACGTTTGCCGGTCTGATGACGGTGAGCGGGTTTGGCGGAACCGGGGGGCTGCTTATTGCGCAGATGTTTTTTGGCTTGCTGTGGGCCAGTGGCGCCTATTTTCTGGCGCATCGCTCTGGATGAAGAACAGTGCAAATCCTGAGATCTGTTTATGACGGCTTCGAAACTGTCTTCGATATGCAAACATAACGATTGAGAACTTGAGAGACGGCATCTTAATGGGACGCAAAAAGAAAACATCTGAAAAGACCAATCTCATTCCCGGTGCTACGGGAGATTGGGAAGTTGTTATTGGGCTTGAGGTCCATGCTCAGGTCAACTCCAAGTCGAAGTTGTTTTCGGGCGCTTCCACCAAGTTCGGGGGGGAACCGAATTCACATGTTTCGCTGGTGGATGCGGCTATGCCAGGTATGTTGCCGGTGATCAACGAAGAGTGTGTGGCGCAGGCGGTTCGCACGGGGCTTGGTTTGCAGGCCAAGATCAACTTGAAAAGCGTGTTCGATAGAAAAAACTATTTTTATGCAGACCTGCCGCAAGGTTATCAGATCTCTCAGTTCAAACAGCCAATTGTCGGTGAAGGTGAGATTGAGATTGATGTTGATGGGGAAACAAAGACCATCGGTATTGAGCGGCTCCACCTGGAACAGGATGCAGGAAAGTCAATTCACGATCAACATCCCGACTACTCCTACGTGGACCTCAACCGCTCCGGGGTTGCGTTGATGGAAATTGTCTCGCGGCCGGATATGCGCTCTTCTCGCGAGGCTCAGGCCTATGTCACAAAGCTGCGGATGATACTACGCTATCTTGAGACGTGCGATGGCGACATGGACAAGGGCAATATGCGCGCCGACGTTAATGTGTCGGTGCGAAAACCAGGTGATCCGCTCAGTACGCGCTGCGAAATCAAGAACGTCAATTCCATACGGTTCATCGGTCAGGCTATCGAAGCGGAGGCGCGACGCCAAATTGATGTTGTAGAGGATGGTGGAGAGGTTTCTCAGGAAACCCGCCTTTTCGATCCCAAAACCGGTGAAACCCGCTCCATGCGCTCAAAGGAAGAGGCGCATGATTATCGTTATTTCCCGGATCCAGATTTGCTGCCTTTGGAATTTACGCAAGAGTATGTGGAAGAATTAAAGCGCGGTTTACCGGAGTTACCTGACGAAAAGAAAAAACGCTTCATCAAGTCGTTTGGTTTATCGGATTATGATGCCGGTGTTCTTGTGGCGGAGCGTGCGTCAGCAAATTACTTTGAAGCTGTGCTCTCGTGTTTGAAAAATTCCAAACGTGATGGGAAACTTGCGGCTAACTGGGTGATCAATGAGCTGTTTGGGCGCTTGAACAAAGAAAACATGGGAATCGAAGAGTCACCTGTCTCGGCGGAGCAGCTCGGCGGGCTTGTCAATCTTATTGGTTCAGACGAGATATCCGGCAAAATTGGCAAAGACCTGTTTGAAATCGTCTGGAGTGAGGGTGGTGACCCTGCGGAGATTGTTGAACAGCGCGGCATGAAGCAGGTGACAGATACAGGTGCCATAGAAAAGACCGTTGAAGAGGTGATGGCTGCGAATCCAGACAAGGTTTCCATGGTGAAGGATAAGCCAAGTATGATTGGCTGGTTTGTCGGTCAGGTCATGAAGGCTTCGGGGGGTAAGGCAAATCCCAAGGCTGTCAATGAAGTCTTGAAGAAAAAACTCGGGATTTCGTGAGTGGTTGTTTCAAGATTTTTTGTTTCCGGGGATCGCTGCTGGTGGTTCGCCCGATCTTAAACAAAGGTCGGGGTGATGGTCGCAGGGGTGGTTGTTGTTCAGGCCTGAGTTTTCTCTTCGTTATTTTAGCGAACACATTGGGAAAATTTAATGCGTGAGCACCCAGGCGATACCGTAACCGGGGGCCAGAAATATTCCTGCCCAAAGCAGCGAAGAGATCGTGCTGGCAAACAAGAATTTCGGCCAGGTCATTCTCATGGATCCTGCAATTACAGGTACAAATGGACGTGCCATGCCCAGGAATTTACCTGCTGTTACGCCGGCGATGCCATAGCGCGATATGCTTAGTCGGGCATAGGCGACCCATCTTGGGTTTCTGTTTAAGGGCCATAGAGTGATGACTTTCTTCTTAAAATGACGCCCTATTGCGAAGGATAAAATATCACCCAGGATTGCCCCTGCTGCGCCAGCAAGCCAGACAGGCCAGAATATTCCCCCAAGGGCGCTGTGTGCGCCGCCAATGGCCAGAAAAAGAACGGTAGAGGGTACGAGAAGCGAAAGAAACACGATGCTTTCGGCAAAGCCCAGGACGAATACGATAGGTTCGGTGAGAGCGATGTGTTGAGCTAGAAGAGCGATAATGCTTTCTGTCCATGTATTCGACGTTTCCATGGGTATCCTGTCAAATGTGGTGAGACTATCCAAATAGCTTTTTGTTTTGTTAAAGAGTTTGGGTTTGATGGCGCGCAATATTACTCATGGTGCTGTCCAAATCTGGTGATGAGATGTCTTTTGGAAACGTTCTAGGGTGGTCTGTTTTTGGGGACTGCCTCGCCGTTATTTCTGTGGCAGGACATTGGCTTAGAGGGGACATGCAGGAAAATTGAGGTAATTTGTGCGTATTGAATTTCTCTTGTGCTACATATTGTCAGTTGGTTTGCAAAGCTTATGATGGCAAACAAGCGCATTGGCGCATAGTTGCGCGAACTTGAGGTGTTTGACGAGATTTGATCAACACACATTTATTCTATTGAGGCATGCACTTTGGACGCGCAGGAACTCCCTGCGCGATATCTTTATGGACGGTTTGGGGGATAAATCTTCAATGCAGGGTAGCTTGCATAAGGGTGGTTCGGGCGAAGCCAAGAAATCATCGAAGAATGAACGTTTGCGCAAGGCAGTGCATCGTCATAAGGCTGTTTCACGAGAAGGCATTCAGGAACGACTTTTCACCTTGGCTTTTTCTGGCCTCGTCTATCCTCAGATCTGGGAAGATCCAGTGGTGGATATGGAGGCTCTTGAGCTTAAAGATGGTGAGAAGCTTGTGGCAATCGCATCGGGCGGCTGCAATATTCTAAGCTACCTTACGGAAGCTGATGTTCAAATCACAGCCATTGACCTCAATCCCGCGCATATCGCACTAAATAAATTAAAACTGACGGCGGCCCAAAAGCTGCCTGGCTATGCTGCGTTTCACAGGTTCTTTGCGGAGGCTGATGCTTCGGAGAATGTACGCGCGTACTTTACCTATCTTCAGCCTCACCTTGACGAGCAGACTAAGAAGTACTGGGAGTCTCGCGACAAGCTTGGGCGTCGCCGTGTCGGATATTTTGGGCGCAATCTTTATCGCCATGGCCTGCTTGGGACGTTCATTGGTGCTGGGCATATGTTGGCGCGGATGCATGGTGCCAACCCAAGAAAACTTCTTCGGGCTAAATCACTTAGCGAACAACGCCAAATCTTTGATCGCGAACTGGCTCCTTTGTTTGAGAAGCGTCACATTCGCTGGCTGATGAACAAACCTTCCGCATTGTTCGGGCTTGGTATTCCACCTTCGCAGTTTGAAGCTTTGAAGGGCAAAGAGGGGCACATGGCCGAGGTGCTGCGTGCGCGTCTTGAGCGTTTGGCTTGTGATTTTGATTTGCAGGACAATTATTTTGCCTGGCAGGCTTTTGGACGCCGATATGCCAGTGGGGGATCAGGTCCGCTGCCGCCGTACCTGCAAAAAGAGAAATATGAGACCTTGCGGGCTCGCGCTGGCAATATCGAAGTGGTGCATGCGTCTTTCACCGAGTATCTTTCCAGGCAGGACGAATCCTCTGTTGATGGCTATGTGCTGCTTGATGCTCAAGACTGGATGACGGACGAGCAGTTAACCGATCTTTGGCGTGAGATCTCAAGGACCATTCGTCCGGGGGGACGTGTTATTTTCCGCACGGCGGGTGAGGAGACCATTTTGCCAGGTCGCGTGCCGGACGAGATTCTCAATCGTTTCAGTTACGATGAGGAAGCAGGTCGGGCATGGACGCTGAAGGACCGTTCATCCATTTATGGTGGTTTTCATGCTTATAAGCTCATTAATTGATCTGAGGTGTTTTTGTGACGTCTGCTGGCGATGATATTGCGGATCATATGGACGGGATTTATCGCTACCAGCGGTATATCTATGATCTGACCCGCAAGTATTACCTTTTGGGGCGCGATTCTTTATTGGATGGCATGAAGCCGCCGCCTCAAGGCACGGTGCTGGAAGTGGGTTGCGGGACGGGGCGTAATTTAATTCTCGCTGCCCGACGCTATCGTGATGCGAAGTTTTATGGATTTGATGTTTCCGAGATGATGCTGGAGACGGCTCGCAGCAATATTGAGCGTGCGGGTTTGTCGGACCGCATAACATTAGCGCAGGGGGATGCTGCGAATTTTTCGAGTTCGGAGTTGTTTGGTGTGAACGATTTCGACCGGGTTTTCATTTCTTATGCGGTCTCAATGATCCCGCCATGGCGAGAATCACTCGTTGAATCCTACAAAGCTGTGGCGCCGGGTGGATCCTTGCATATCGTGGACTTTGGTCAGCAGAGCAAATTACCCGGTTGGTTTAAGACAATGCTGGTTGCCTGGCTGAAGAAGTTTACTGTTACGCCGCGTGCCGAGCTTGAAGCAGAGCTTAGCGCCATTGCGCGTGAGAGGAATGGTGAACTTACTTTCAAGAAGCTTTATGGTGACTATGCGCAATTGGCTGTTTTGACCAAACCGGCTTGAAGCACAAAGCTTGAGACAGCTTCAACAAAAGATGGGTTGGGGAAACAAAAAGGTTTAGGCTGCAAAGAGCGTGAACCATAGCCAGCTTGAGACCTTATGGATGATGTCCCCGAAGGCCAAAAGTACGAAAGCCCATAAAAATGCCGACAGCCAGTTGAAGATTTGAAATGATGTTTTGTTCATTTCCGCTGCGCCGGCAACGATTGGGACGGAGGCTCGAAGTGGACCTGAAAAGCGGCCGATGACGATGGCCCAAGGTCCGTATTTTTCGAAAAATACATGAGCTTTGGGCAACAGGTCGGGGTATTTCGAAAGGGGCCACATGCGTGCGATCTGTGTGTGGTAATGGTAACCCAGCCAGTATGACACCCAATCACCGAGCGCCGCCCCGACGCTGGCTGCAAGCCAGATCAAAAGGAATTCGCTGGTGTTTCCGCTCAGGATTGCTCCCAGGGCCACCAGCATTCCCCAGAAGGGCAAGACCAGTGAGATGAACGCAATTGATTCTCCGAATGCCAGCAGAAACACAATAGGTGCTGCATACATACGGTTTGTTTGCACAAAGTTCGTGATCTCGGTGACGATATCCAGAGTGGTCATGCGTTTTTCTTGTTGTTGATAAACAGGTGAGAGGAGGAGTGGGTTTGTGACCGCGTGGAAAGATTCGAGGGGTTTCGTCTCATCAGCGGCAACGGCGGTTGAGTTCGCGTTTTAAATCTCGTGCAATTTCAGAAGCCAGTATTTTGCCGCGGGAGATTTGGGCTGGCGTCAGGTTGGTGTTGGTGGCTGTTTTTAAAACGTGGGGTGCGCGTTCGGCTTCCAAGCGGCCGAGTTTCAATTCTTCGCAGGTCAGTTCGTTTTTCTTGGCTTTGAAAGCAAACATACGAACTCCGGCAGCATAGGTCTGGGCTGTTGCGCGCTGCCTGATCCAGCTTCTGTCTGGGTTTGATCTGAGATCTTGCAATGCTGCCTGGCGGCGGGTGATGCATGTGGTGCTGTCATCGACGCAGATCAGACCAGCGCGCGAGTCTGCGTTGGACAGGTTGCCACTTGCACAACCGCTCAAAGAGATAGCGAAAAGGGTTGCCAGCAAAATGGGTTTTTGCGAAGTGCGTTTGTCGCTTGGTTTTTTCATACAACCTGAAGATGGTGCAGCACTGTGTGCGGGTGAATATCTGATTCGACAACTTGAATGGTTGGCTTGTGAATGACGCGTTTGTGGGACTCTATCTAGCGATAGCATATTGGTGACCCTTGTGAACCGAGCTTTGAGGCCATAGAAGGCTGTAGATGAGGTGGGAACTGTGGGTTTGCTGGCTTTTATCGATTGTTTTATGCAGGGCACGCTTGGTGAAGAGTTGAGGAAATATTTCCGGTCACTGTCATTTGCTGGCAAATTGAGGGTTAGTATGACGAATTTTTGGGATAATTAAGATGGTCAATGCAGTTCGTGTCCACAACTATGGTGATCCGTCCGTTCTGGTGTGGGAAAAGGTTGATGTTGGGGCGCCTGGTGTTGGGCAGGTTCGCATCAAACATCTAGCGGTGGGGCTCAACTATATTGATACCTATCATCGTAGTGGTCTTTACCCGCTTGAAACGCTACCTGCAATTTTGGGACTAGAGGCGGCTGGGGAAATTATTGCCGTGGGACCTGAGGTGGATGGTCTTTCCATTGGGGATCGTGTTGCTTACACGGACCAGCTTGGAGCTTACGCCGAAGAACGGCTTGTGGAAGCGGATCGGCTCGTGAAGATTCCCGATGGTATTGATGTGCTCACCGCGGCGGCAATGATGCTTCAAGGTTTGACCGTTCATTATCTGCTCAAAAAAACGTTTCAGGTTGGCCCGCAAACGACCCTGCTGTTTCATGCTGCGGCGGGAGGTGTGGGGCTCATTGCCTGCCAGTGGGCGAAATACCTAGGCGCGACAATCATTGGAACAGTCAGCAGCGATGAAAAGGGAGAGATTGCCAAGGCTCATGGTTGCACACATGTCATCAATACCAAAAGGGATGATTTCGTAGCGCGCGTTAAGGACATCACTGATGGTCACGGTTGCGACGTGGTTTATGATGGTATTGGCAAAGATACGTTTCCAGCTTCACTGGATTGTTTGAAAACCTTCGGGCTTTGGGTCACGTTCGGGAATGCGTCGGGTCCGATCAAGGCGTTTGATATTGGTCTGTTGGGTAAGAAGGGATCTTTGTTTGCGACACGGCCTTCCTTATTTCACCATATTGCCTCGCGTGAGGACCTTACCTGCTCAGCGGCGGATTTGTTTGATGTGGTTGCGAAAGGAATCGTCAAGATATCCGTTAATCAAAACTACCCTTTGAGGGATGCCGCCAAGGCACATGCAGACCTTGAGGCACGGGCGACAACGGGATCGACTGTATTGTTGCCTTAAGGCACTGGTTCTTGCAGCTTGGAAAATGAATTTTGCAATTCCTGATGGGGTTTGAGTTTGTCGCGTGAAGGTTTGTGCTGAAAAAAGTCCGGTAGATGAACGCGCCGCGCGACAAGGCTTGGTGTTTGTTTTTCTGGCTGTGCTGATTTATTCGATCATCCATGTGGGATTTCGTCTGCTGGCTTCTAATGTCCTTGGCGAAGACGATATCATTGACACCATACTGGTTCAGGATTTGCGCGTTGCCTATGACGCATTTCCCCGTCAACCGCCGCTGTATGATTGGGTGTTGTGGGGTGTCCAACAACTAACAGGCACTGGCGTTGTTGGATTCTTGTTGATCAAGTACACGGCGCTTATTGTGAGTGCATGTCTGTTGTATTTGATTTCGTTGAGAGTGTTGAAGGATCGTTTGTTTGCGATTTTGAGTGTCGAGTCGCTTGCTCTCATTTATCAAATCAGTTGGCGCTATCATGAAGGTTTCACCCATGAAGTGGGTGCGATGGTTGCTGTTGTTCTGACCGCCTGGTTGTTTTTGCGACTCTTATCCTATTGCAGGATTATTGATTTTGTCCTGCTTGGCTTATCGGCGGGTGTGGGGTTTCTGACTGAGCCTGCATTTGGGGTGTTTTATCTTTCCTTGCTGGGTGCAGGTGCGTTGCAACCGTCTTTGCGGGAGCGATTTGTTCGGCCGGCTTTTTTGTTGAGCTTGTTGATTGCCGCTGTCATTGCGTCCCCGTATGTGTGGTGGGTGTTGAGTGAACCGCATCGCATTGCAGCTTTGTTTCGTCCTACTTATGATTATGCAGGGGATGCGCTGAGCGGCCTTGGAGACGCCTTGCGCGGTCCGATTGCTTATCTTTCTCCGCTTCTGTTTATTCTGCCGCTGGTTTTTCCGCGTTTTATTTTTGTGGCTTGGGAAGACCTGAAACGCGCACCGAATAAAAGCCCTAAGCCTGATCTTGTGCAGCTTTTTTTACATACGGCACTTTTTGCTCTGGGTTTTTGCGTCATTGGGGCGCTGTTGTTCGCGATAAAAGGATTTGCAGTTCATGTTTTGATGCCACTCTATCTGACAAGTGTGGTGTGGTTGTTTTCGGTAGCGCAAAAATCTCACGGTTCGCCGCTGGAGGTGAAATGGTTTGGGCGCATTGCCATTGCCATTGCGGTGATTGCGCTGATTGCACGTTTGGCAAACATGTTTGTTCTTGACCCGGTTTGCAAGAAGTGTCGCTGGGGGATTCCCTACGATAAGCTAGGTGTTGAAATGCAAATGCGTGGTTTTGATAAGGGTACGATTGTCAGTATTGACCGGGAGCTGGCTGGGAATTTGCGCCGGATATTTCCTGATTCAAAGATCGTGACGCGAAGGTATCCAAAGTTTACCCCAAGTGGCGCGAAGCTTCGATCCGGCAAAGTTGCTTTTGTTTGGGGGACACAGCTATCAGATGAAACGGCCAAGACGTATATGGGAAACTTGCTGCCGGTTGGGCGGTCATTTGAGGAAGCCACATTATTGCGCATTCCGTGGCGGCATATTTATAAAAGTGATGGCTACCGGATGAGTGAATGGAAACTCTTGATTATCGATATGGATGGTGCGCATGGGAAGGCGCCCTAGCCGACGTTTGTTCTTGTGGCGCTCAATCTTGAGAAGAAGAGCTATTTCGTAGGCGTTAGGCGTGCGGGGTCGGGTTTCCTGCCTGTGACACGTTCCAGAGCGATGGCTGTGAGGACCTTGCCGGCCATGGTTTTATTGTTTGAAAGCATGGCTTCTATATCGATTGTCTCGGCGGCGGCGGCTGGGCTCACTGGCTGAAGGTTGGCGTTCGTCAGGCCCTGTGGTCCGCCTATGGATGTTGCGTTCGAACATCCGGCTGCCAACAGAGACACGGCACCAACTATGGGAATGCGTAAGAACATTTTTTCACCCCTCCTGATGGGCGCATTTGGTTGCCCATGAAGGGATTCATGGGCTTGGTCTGCGCTCGTTTCTTATGATGGACAAAGAGTGCCCATTGGTTAGCTTGAGAAAAATATAATGATCCGTTCCTGAACCCTTGCTGAATGATGCCGTGTTGTGGGCAAGAGCCCGCCACAATTGCCTTGAGGGGCTGGTCCATTGGGAAGGAAGATTGGTGCTTTGTTCTTTACAGTGCTGACATCTAAGCTTTGTCAGTTGACGGGCCGGGATCGGATGTTTTCACCACTTTGTTTGGAGTTTTAGATCCACAAAAACAGAGCTGGGTTTCCCTTTCGAGGCTGGTGCGTTTTTAAGGGGAAAATCAAGCGTGGGGCACGTATTCAGGGACTGTAAAGAATGGTTGGTGGTCTGCTTTCGTCGTGTATCGAGATAGGACTATTGCCCAGAAATGCGACGCATGGTTACGCAATTCATATAATTTTTTTCGAATTTACATCAAATTTCTTCGTGCTGTTTACCTGTTTTCATAAGTGAGCTGTTTCCCTGGAGGCAGGTCGTGCGTGGTTTGTCTGCGTTACGACTCGAACGTTTTGCTGCTCTGGATGGAGCTTATTCGAGTCCGGGGGATTTGGTTATAAAGATCCTATCTGTCAATGGGATCAAGGCTGCGTTCGTTCAACAGGGTCTAAGGATAAATTGGAGTCAATACGATGGCGCGTCGTTCATGTTTTGCCACTGGAGAAGTTGGTGTTGAGGACATGGTGCCTTTGCCAAGTGAGTACGTGGCGCTGGGTCTCAAGCATTGTATCGGGAGCGATGGCGCTTCCTATGATTTGGTTGAGGCGCATAAGTGGTTTAACCTGGCGGCCCAGAAGGGCAGCGCTGAGGCTCGGCAGTATCGCAGCGAAATCTCTATGGATATGACCAAGCAAGAGATCTTCAAGGCGCAACGGATGGCGCGCGAGTGGCTGCAAATCCACTAACTTCTGAAAGGAAACAGCGCAAGTCCCCTTCAACTACCGCATTTGGAAAATAGGGAAATTATGCAGTCCCATGTTTTCTTTGCGGTGTTTCCGACGTACTCGCCAGCATCTTTGATGTGGTCACCTGTTGATTTGGCCGCGTCCACGACAGCCTTGCCGGCCTTGCTGATATTTTCCTTCGAGGATTGGGCCGTTCGCTTGGCGAGTTCTTCGACGGTTTTGGGTTCTCCTGTTTCATCGGACGTGTCGGTTTCATCACCTTGAGCGTGCTCGGTCTGATCGCCTTGTGGCAGATCTGATGGTGTTTCAATGGTCTGTTCGGTGGTGGCTGGCGAATTTAGGGGGTGATCAGGCGGGATCACTGTGGCGGGGTCTTGATTGATAACCAGCAACTTTCCAAGACATTCGGCTGGTTCATCGCGTTGGATGGAACAGCTTTTGTGTCCACCTTGTTTGGCTAACTCCTTGATGCAGGAGAGTTGAGCTCCAGGTGGGGCCTTTAACATACCGTTTTGGCTGATGGCGCAACGGTATGTGGCTGTGGGTTCGTAGCAGGTCACGCAAAATTCCTCAGCCAAGAGCCTTGAGGGTGGCATGGCAATGAGGGCCGTGAGTGTGAGGGCACCAACAAGAACGTGCGACGTCCAGGGGTGGCGAGTGAGGGGCGGGGGAATTGAAGGATGGGGGCCTTTCATTGGAATTTCGTCCACTTCAGGTGGTTGGTTGCCAAATAATGCTTAAAGTTCCACTTTAGAATGATCCCAAGGTCAGCTTCGATTCTTGGATTTTCCTGGTTTGAAACATGGGTTTTCCAGAGGATAGCTGAAATCTGCGATTAAGTCGCCTGTGGCTTGCAATCGCTGGCGCGCGCCTCTATACGAGGTGGCTCGTTTTAAGGAGACGTGGCCGAGTGGCTGAAGGCAACGGTTTGCTAAATCGTCATACGCTGTCAAGGCGTATCGAGGGTTCGAATCCCTCCGTCTCCGCCATTTTTGTTTGCTGGCATCCGCATACCGACCTTTCCTAAGTGGCTCTGGGTTCAAACCTCGCTCGCTGTCTGCCATCTGCTAACTTCTTGTTTTTTTTGTTGTTGTGTCGTGTTCTCATTCACCATGTAGTTTTGAGGGGCTCGGTGGAGAACAGGCTTCGTTTTTTGATCCGCGGTGACTGGTTCGGTTGCGAGGCGATAGCCTTTTCTGGTTCATTGTATCGCCCCAAGTGACAAGTTCATGCTGAAGGGAAAGTGAAAAATAAAACCTCTCCAGAAGCAGTTGTCTGTCAGATACACGTGTGTTGCATGGAACTAGCCCCCCCTCATTGCCCTAACTGGAAGGTTTGGAAGAAAACGATGTTACTCCGATTTGCCAGTGAACCTAGATTCGGAGATTTCTTGCCGTAGCGTCCAGTTAAAAAAAGCGTGTTTTTTAGTGCGAATAAAGCCGGCAGAGGACAACGGCTGAGACAGGTTTAATCTGTCTTTTAAGTTGTCCTTGCCGGCTTCTTTTGGGACGTAGATTGACTATTTTGCGAGCTACGTACCTGGTGTCCTGTCTACAGCAATGAATTTACGGAAGCAGAACCTTGTCGATTGAATGGATGACGCCATTGGATTGCATGACATCATAGGTGTTGATGTTTGCAGTTGCGCCACTGCTATCGCTGACCACGATGTTGTTGGGACCATTTAGCATTGCCACAAGCTTTCCACCTGCAGCGGTTTTTAGAGTCGCCTTGCCCTTGCCCTTTTTGATCAAATTTTTGATTTTTGAAAATGTCAGCCGGCCCGGTACAACGTGGTAAGTCAAGATCCCGGTAAGTTTGCCTTTGTTTTCTGGTTTGAGAAGAGTTTCGACGGTGCCTGCGGGCAGAGCGTCAAAGGCTGCGTTCACAGGTGCGAAAACTGTGAAGGGTCCCTTACTTTGCAGGGTATCAACAAGACCGGCTGCTTTTACGGCGGCAACAAGGGTTGTGTGTGCTTTGGAGTTTACAGCATTTTGAACGATGTTTTTGTTTGGAAACATGGCGGCGCCGCCAACCATCGGGTTATCGGCTCGTGCTGCAAACGAGCCTGTTATGGCAACTGCCATGGACAGTGCAACGAGACGGGCAACTTTGAACATATGTTTTCTCCTATTACATATCATATCTTGCAAAAATGCGAGACACAGGCAGTAACGGGAGAAGCTCGAAATTAGTTTCAACGAAGCGTTATATTTTTTTCACTGGACCCAGTGCTACAATGGGACCTGTTGGTGCACCCACCTTTGAACCGCCTCTAGGTTCAACACTTACGGCGAGTGTGGCGCCTTCGGTAAACTTTTCTTGAAGGCTAGGTGGTATGACGTTTTTGCTCCCAACAACACCTAAAGATACCGGTGGTTCTTGAGGGGCAATAAGCCACAATTCGTAGTCGCGATCTTTGGGTTTCTTTCCGGTGGTTTGTGTGATGCGTAAGGTATTGGTTCTGCGTTCATATAGCGCCAAAAACTGATCTTCACTGTTTTGTGCACTCAGGGACGCGATATATGTCTCTTGCGGAATGGGGGTTTGTTGTGAGCCGAAAGTGATGACGGCCATGGCTATGAGGGCGGCAAGTGCCGAACCGGAAAGAATGCGCCAAAAGACGAGGCTGTCCCATATTGATGATCCGGGCGTGCTTTGGGTTGCGCTCATGGGGCTTTTGGCCTTGGCGCTTTGGCCGATTTTGAAAACAGCTGCTGGAACCGGAAAAGCGCAATATTCCTCTGTTTATCAGACAATTACCCGCTGGAACGGATTTGTAGCGCTGATTATTGCGCTCAGGCTTTACGGCGAGGAAAGTGCGGCGTTGATGGCCGTGATTCTGGCTTTGATGACCATCATTTTACAGATCAGCAACCTGTTTATGCTGGCTGCCTTTACGCCCGGCAAACGGCCTTCATTACCCGCCATTTTCATGATGGTTGTTAAAAACCCGATCATCATTGCCATTGTCATTGGACTTGCGGTCAATCTTTCTGGCGTATCGCTGTGGCGGCCCATTCTGGATGGGCTGGATCTTGTCGGGCGGGCGGCATTGGGCACCTCCTTGTTGACCGTTGGGGCAGGGCTTTCGCTCAGGGCGGCGCTCAAACCTTCTGCCAATGTGGTGGTTGCTGTATTTGGAAAACGGGTTATCAGCCCGATGATAAGGCTGGGCGTGGCGCTGTGGTTTGGGGTTTCCGGCCTGCCGCTTTCCATTCGTGTCCTGTGCGCTCCGGTGTCCGCCTCAATGAACGGCTACCTGATT
>JAJRZC010000218.1 GCA_024275435.1 Alphaproteobacteria bacterium | reverse complement strand
GCGTGGATGTATGAGCGCGGCGGCATCGACCTGATGAATGATTTCTATAAAAAGTATAATATTTATGCTCTGCCGGGGGGCAATACCGGCGCGCAAATGGGCGGTTGGTTTCGAAAACCCATCGATGCACTTGAGAACTTGCGTGGTTTGAAAATGCGTATCGGCGGATTTGCGGGCGTTGTTATGTCCAAGCTTGGTGTCGTGCCGCAACAGATTGCGGGCGGTGACATATACACTTCACTTGAAAGAGGCACTATCGACGCGACGGAATGGGTGGGGCCCTATGACGATGAGAAACTCGGCTTCAACAAAGTGGCGCGTTACTATTACTATCCCGGCTGGTGGGAGGGGCAGGCCATGCTCCATTTCTTTTTCAATCTTGAAAAATGGGCGTCGCTGCCCAAGAATTACCAAGCTATGGCAAAAGCAGCGGCATACGCTGCCAACACAACTATGCTCGCGCGTTATGATGCGGAGAATCCGGCTGCTGTGCGCCGTCTGGTTGCCAGCGGCGCGATCCTAAGTCCGTTTTCTGAACAAATTCTCGATGCCAGTTTCAAGGCTTCGGAACAGGCATACAATGAGATCTCTGCCACAAATGCCGACTTCAAACGTGTGCTTGGGGCAATGAAAGAGGTGCGAGGTGATGACTACATGTGGTTTCAGCTTTCTGAATACACGTTTGATACCTACATGATGATCCAAAGCCGCAAGAAGACCATTTGAGTTCAACAATTGCCAATTGCGATTTGAGTAGCTGCCCTGAAAGTGGCTGAATGGGTGAAACACTCGCTTTCAGGCTTGGTGTGACTGTAACAGTTCACATTGGTGTGAAGATGCGATGTTCGTGAGGCTGAATAATATTCTTGCCACTTTTTGGGACTGGAACTTCACATCTTGGTAACGTGTTTTCACGCAACTGCGCTTCACGCAGATGTTGATTGCATTCGTTCCCTTTCGTAGCCCAGTGTGCCGCAAGGGAAGACACCTTCACGAACAAGCACCTTAAAAGGATACACGCTATGAGAGTTATCACTACGGTCATTGCTTTGGCAGCGCTCTTGGGAGCAATGAGCCTGAATGCTTTTGCAGAAAGTTCGGGATGTAAAAAGGGCTATAAACTTGATAAACAAACTGGCAAGTGCATAAAGATCTCCAAAGGTTCGCACTAATATATTAAAGGTGGGGGGCTGTTTGAAGGGCCTCCCGCCTTGCTGTTCTCAAAATGGCGCTCAGAGCACAACCTTGAAGGTGCCGCGTTATGGGCGTCTTGGTTTTTCGATTAAATTTCTGAGCTCGCTGTCGTAGATCAACAGGAGCCAGATGGGCAGCCAGATGGCCCACACAATCTGATCCTTGAAGACGAAATAATTTCCCTCTGCATAGAAGTAAAATGAGCTGTAGTAGATGGGCAGCAGTGCGCTTGCCAGCAGCATGGCTGCCACAGGGCGCAAGGTCATCAACGGCATCACCCAGACCAAATACCAAGGAAACTGTGCCGGACTTAACAGCAAGAGCGCGATTAAAATGACGCTTGCCCGGGTTATAAGATCATCGGCACCTTTTAGCATGGGTCGTGTTTGCCATATAATGATACCGACCAGAACCAATACCAAGCTTAGCCGCAACAGGCGGTTTGCTGTTTCAGATGACATGCCAAGCGGCTGCAAGATGAAATGATTGAGATGACCCAACGCTGCTGATAATGCGCTGTTGGTTTTCCATTGTGTCGCGTAGGCGACAAAGCCTGAGCTTTCATCCAAGCCACCCAGGACTGGCGGAATGATCCAGATCACGCTGAGTACAAACAATATGGCTAGCGCCACAAGCAGCTGTCGTGGCTTTTCCATCAGTGGGCGCAAGACGAGTGGCGCGAGAATAATTGGCCACAGTTTTATGCCTGCGGCGAGCCCGATCATGGTCGCTGCGAGAAGATGACGTTTATGAATGGCCGCCAGAAGACCTGCCAAGACAAAGGGCATCAAAACCGCTTCCATGTGGGCGGAGTTGATCATCTCTTTTATAACGAGCGGGTTCCACCAATAGAGCGCCGACCACAAGGGGGAGCGCCCGCAGGCGTGCAACAGTGCGAGCAGAAGGCCAAGTGTGGCGACTTCTCCCAAGAGACAAACGATGCGCCATGCGGTGAGGCTCCATGGCTTGATGACATAAGCCAGTGCGAAGGCACCTTGGGCGAGCGGCGGGTAGACCGTTTTTAAGCTGGCATGGTTGATGCGCTCATGCACCGCGCCTGCCTGTTTTGCCAGATCAGCCAACCGTCCGGCAACTGCGTTGTGCTGGGCACCACCATCCTGGCCGGCGATCTGGGGGGGATGGGAATAGGGGTTGATGCCGTTTGCTGTCACAGCGCCATCCCACAGGTAGCGATAGTAGTCATCTTCCAAGGCCGGCGTCGTACTTACCAAGGCTATGCGGGCGATGAGGCCAAACAGGACAATGAACCCGAGAAGATAAAATACGGTGCGTTTTGAAAGATTATTGCTTTTCACAATTAAGGGGTAGAGGGGCAGGAAGATGATCCCTGCAAATACCAAACCACCGGCTAGATAGAGTGCGGGGATTTGCTCCAGATCGCGTTCCCAATGGAACTGATTGTGAAAAACGAGGAGCATTATGAGCGGGAGCGCGAGGAGGAAGGCGATGACAAACCATCCCCCGTACAGGGCCCTGTATTGGGCTTTTGGCGACAATAAATTTTGGATTGGCAAGGCTTGCTCCGCGTGTATCGACGTGACCGAGGGTCGTGAATGGGTTTTTGAGGAACTCATCTGAACTGCGCAAGGAGCAGGTCGCAAGCCTGTTTAATCCATCATTGGTAACCGCGACATCAAAACCTTGTCATCCAAGCTTTCTCGTTCGTCGAAGAACCTGTCAGGTGGAAATATTTCCGCCCGCCAAGAGATACCTCCTATATGTCGGGTGGTGAACTGGGCATTTTCAATCCTGTTTGACCGTTGTCCCAAAGGTCGAATGGCGTGCCACGGGGCATTGTTATTCCTGTACCGTTATCTGTTCCTGTCCCCATTGGGGCGGTGCGTTCGATATGTGCTTCCGGTAGCGGGCCCGTATCCTTGTAATGCATGACCATTTCCGGGAATGCGATCACAAGAGCCACCATAATGAGCTGAATAACCAGGAACGGCACGGCACCCCAATAGATTTGAGCCGTCGTGACCGGCTGCATTTGTTCTCCTGTCACCTTGTCGGTGTAGGCGGTCTTGGGTGCAACAGAGCGCAGGTAAAACAGAGCAAAACCAAAAGGGGGGTGCATGAAGCTCGTCTGCATATTCACCGATAAAATGACGCCAAACCAAATGAGGTCGATGCCAAGTTTATCTGCGACAGGGGCAAGCAAGGGAACGATGATGAAAGCGAGTTCGAAGAAATCGAGAAAGAATGCCAGGATGAATACACAAATGTTTATGAAAATCAGGAAGCCGATTTGTCCGCCGGGGATGCCCGTTAGCATATGCTCGACCCAGATGTGACCGTTGACTCCATAAAACGTCAACGAGAAAATCCGAGCACCAATGAGGATGAACATTACGAAGGCGGAGAGTTTTGCCGTTGCCTCTGCGGCGGAGCGGATCATTTCCAGATTAAATCGTTCGGGCTTGTTGTCGGTGACCCTTTTTATATACGCGAGAATCAATGCACCCATGGCTCCCATGGCGCCGCCTTCTGTGGGAGTCGCAACGCCAAGGAATATGGTTCCCAGCACAAGAAAGATAAGAAGCAGAGGCGGCACCATGACAAATGTCACTTGCTGGGCAAGGTGGGAAAAGGCGCGCCTTCCCGTTGTCTTTTCAAGGAACCAATTGGCGCAGGACAATGTGAAGGCAACCAAGATTGCCGAAAGCGTGAACAGTATGTAGTAGTTCGCGCCGCGCTCGGTGGAGCCTGACATGATGATCCAGGCGGCAATACATGAAATAGCAAAAAGCATAAGGAGCGACTGGTAACCGCGCGAGCCATTCTCGTCTCGATACTTTATCGCTTCTTCTGGAAGGCCGGGCGCAGCTTTTGGCGCGAACACCGCCACCAGCAAAACATAGAAAAGATAGAGACCGCACAAAACGAGGCCCGGTATCAAAGCGCCTTGATACATGTCGCCGACGGAACGGCCCAGTTGATCTGCCATCACGATCAGGACGAGCGAGGGCGGAACGATTTGTGCGAGCGTGCCTGAAGCGGTGATGACGCCGGAGGCGAAGCGGCGATCATAGCCGTAGCGCATCATGATGGGCAAAGAGATAAGACCCATTGAGATTACCGATGCCGCGACAACGCCTGTTGTTGCCGCTAACATGGCGCCAACGATAACAACCGCAAAGGCAAGACCGCCGCGCATTGTGCCAAACAACTGCCCGACCGTTTCCAGCAAGTCCTCGGCCATACCGGAGCGTTGTAAAACCAGCCCCATGAAAGTGAAGAAGGGAATGGCGAGAAGGGTATCGTTTCGTAAAATCCCGAAGATGCGATCCGGCAGAGAATTCAAAAGCGGCCACGAAAGGGAAATCGCACCGTTCGAATAGGGGGCGAGTTCCACACCAATGAAAAAGAATGCCAATCCTATGGCACCCAAGGTGAATGCGACCGGGTAGCCCATCAGGAGTGCGGCCATGAGGGTAACAAACATGATGGGCGCCAGATTCTGGGCAATTAGTTCAGCCAAGTCGCTCCCCCAAGGTGCTGTGTGATGAAACGGTTACAAACATCATCGTTTTCAAACTAATCACCCATCACTGATTTTTTCTTGGCCTCAAGGGGTACGCTTTCGGTTTCCTCCTTGAGGATATCTGTGTCGACGATGACGCCTTTGATTATGGCAACACGTTTGATCAACTGCGAAATGCCTTGGATAAACAAAACCGTGAAGGCAAGTGGGATCATCATTTTTGCCGGCCATTGGGGAAGCCCACCGGCGTTGAAAGATTGCTCGTTTCCCATCATCGAAGCCCAAGCGAAAGGCCAGGCGGTAAAAAGAACAACTGCCGTGACGGGCAACAGGAAGAACGTCGTACCGAGCAAATCGATCCAGTCCCTGGTGGATTTGGCCAGAGTGTCATGCAGGATGTCGATGCGGATGTGCTCGCCAACCTTTAAGGTCCAGGGCGCAGCAAATAGAAAGACGAGACCAAACAGCCACCATTGCAGCTCAAGCCAGGAATTGGAGCTGATGTCGAATGCCTTGCGAAGTACAGCGTTTGTTGCGCTCACCAGTGCGGCTGCAACAACAGCCCAAGCAACAAGGCGCCCCATGGCTTGGGTAACTCTATCTATCGCTCGGCTGAGGGCCAGCAATTGTGTCATAGGTATCTCCGTGACAAGAGCAATCCAAATACGGTCCGGCGAAAGTTGTGCGTTATAACTCTCTCATTCCTATATCGGTTGATGAGCGTGAGGACCAGAGTTCGTTCCAGCAATTTAGTTCAGAGCTTTCCAAGGTGGGGCGGGTAGGCTATTGAGTGACAAAACGCCAAGCTCCTTGAGAGTTGGTCTTTGATAGAATAGGCGCGTGGTGGCTGGCTTGCTTATGGTCATGGTCGATATCCACAAAACCCCAGTTTCCAGGAGAATAGTTGATGGCGGTTACTGAAGCGCAGGTTATTGAGCTGTTGCGCCGTATCAAAGGCCCAGACCTTGAAAGCAATATTGTCGATCTTGGACTTGTTTCGGAAATCCTTTTGAAGGATGGGCGTGTCTATTTTTCCATCACGGTGCCACCTGAGCGGGCCAATGAGCTGGAGCCTTTGCGCCAAGCTGCCGAAAAGATGGTCTCTGACCTAGCGGGTGTCGCCGGTGTTACGGCTGTTTTAACGGCCGATGTGGTGGCCGGATCACGGACAAGTGGCGCGTCGACAGGGACGCAGACGAGAAGCGGTGGGGGGGCACCTGAGCACCCTCGTGTCAGCCAGGCTCGTTCCGGGATGCAGGGTGCCAACGGCAAAGGTGCTGCGCCTGGTCAGCAACCGGCCCGCCCTGCTCCAGCGGGTGTTCCTGGGGTTCGTCACTTGATTGCGGTGGCCTCTGGAAAAGGTGGGGTCGGCAAATCAACCACAGCTGTCAATCTTGCTCTTGGTTTTAAGGCGCTTGGCTTGAAAGCCGGGCTTCTCGATGCGGATATTTACGGTCCCTCGCAACCCAAGCTGCTGGGGCTTTCCGGCCAACCGGATGTGGTGGAGGGCAAGACACTAAAACCGATGGAAGGTTATGGACTGAAGGTCATGTCCATGGGCTTCATGGTGGATGAAGCGACGCCTGTAATTTGGCGCGGGCCGATGGTGGTGCAGGCACTTAACCAGATGCTGCGCGACGTTGCGTGGGGTGATCTTGATGTTCTGGTGATCGACATGCCGCCGGGGACGGGTGATGTGCAACTGACGATGGCCCAGCAGGTGCCCTTGTCGGGGGTTGTTATTGTCTCCACACCGCAGGATCTCGCTTTAATCGATGCGCGCAAGGGGCTCAACATGTTCAAGAAGGTCGATATTCCTGTTTTAGGAATCATCGAGAATATGAGCCAGTTCATCTGCCCGAAGTGTGGGGAGCGCACCGATATTTTCGGTCACGGCGGGGCAAAAGAAGAAGCCATCAAACTTGATATTGCCTATCTTGGCGGGGTGCCACTGGATATGGAAATTCGCTCATCGTCGGATGCGGGAAAGCCCATTACCGCATTGCAACCGGAAAGCCTACTGGCCCAAGTATTCGTTGAAATTGCCGCGAAGACTTGGAGCGAACTTGAGGCGTCGGAAGGTACGCGCGCTGAGCCGCCCGAGCTTGAGATTGCTGATGATGGCGGATCACTAAAAATTACGTTTGACGACGGACATGCTGCCCAATTGTCGGCCGAGATGTTGCGGGTTATGAGCCCCTCGGCCGAGGTGCAGGGGCACTCGGAAGCACAGAGGGTTACAGTTGGTGGCAAGAAGGATGTAACGATTAAGGAACTGTCCGGCATCGGCAACTACGCGGTGCGGATTACGTTCAGCGATGGCCATAACACCGGGCTTTACACTTGGTCTTATCTGAATGAACTTGCGGAAGAAAAAGACGAACGATGGGCCGCCTATCTTGCTGAGCTGAAAGAGAAAGGTTTGACGCGGTAATATCTTTTTTTGGTAGAATTGCTTGGTCAGATTGAAAAGTTAGAATTGAACTGGCGGAGGTCAGTTCATGGGTGTTGCTGTTTTTCTCGCCATCGCAGTTATGTCGGCGTGGTGCGACTCTAGCTTCCCTGGTTGATCAGGAAAGTCTTTGTCCACTGGGTGTCGTCGCTGTCTTTGACGAGCACGCTTATTTTTTCGGAACCGTTGATTTTGTAGTCGAAATCAATGGACGGGTCCTGGGAGATGGTGATGGAGCCTTGCATGGAAAAGACCAACTCTTCTCCCTGCCGGACATCGATGTTTGTCACCATGCGTGTGGGAACGTAAAGCAAGGTGATCTGGTCCAGAACCATACCGGTGTGGTTGGGGTGAGAGAGATTGAGTGTTGCCTTCGGGCGGATCACCGTTGCAGCAACATTTGTGCGTGCATGAAGAAGTTCCATCTTGCCCATGTTGGCTAGAATTTCTTTTGGATCTCCCTCGGGTGGTGCCGAGCAAGCGGATTGGCCGCCGGCAAATTTAATGAAACGCTCGGCCATGTAGAGCGTGCCATCACTCACTTCGACAATGGCTCGGACATCTGTCGCGCGCCCCAGGCGAAAGGACAAACCAAGATCAATATGGGAGCGTTGCCCACCAATTTTGAATTGAGCTGCGACCGGCATCGGATTTTCGTCCAATACGAATGTCACCGACTTGATGGTGCGGCCATCGCGAAGGGAAGCGTGGACGTGGACGGGCACTTTTCGCTGGTCTTCAGGGCGGGTTGGAGCGCTGAGCTTTATGATGCCTTTGCCGTCGAGGATCGGGCGATCTGCGAACACGTCAGGCTTGAGATCGTTCCAGGTGTCGCCAGCCTGCAACTCTTGGGGAACACAGAAAAGAGCGAACAATCCTACGGCGAGAGCTGAAAACCCGAACTTCCACGAGCGCCCTGTTAGTAAGGATGTCTTTTTGTTTTCTGCTTGTAACACCATAACTTGCATTGCGTATTCCCCGAGTTTTATCGGCCGTGGTTCATTCCCATCGGTCAGCAGTTTGTTGCTTAGTTTGAGTTCAGATTCTTTCTAAACTGATGGAATGTCAACAGCAGAGGGCGTTGATACTCTTAATTTACGGTGCATGGGCGGCCCGCCAACCTGATGCTTTGGCGTCTTTCTCGCTGCAGAACCACTTCTCACCGTGGCTCAGATCGATAATGACTTTGTCATACCAAGGGCTCCAGGGTGGATGGTAAATCCGGGTGCCATTGGCAGAAATGTTGCCTTTGATGGCGCATCCTTCAGGTGCCGTTTTCGACGCTTGGGCCCAGCGCTGGTGCCGATAGACCCAAGCTGGTTCGGCTGGGCGAGCTGACCAGATACCGATTTTTTCAGCGCGGGCCAAGCGTTCCTGTTTTACGTAACTCTTTGAATACCTTACAAAAGCCCAAGCAAGACCATCGCGAACCATCTTGGCATTGATGTTTTGGC
The DNA here is from genome assembly GCA_024275435.1 of Alphaproteobacteria bacterium. GTDB lineage: Bacteria > Pseudomonadota > Alphaproteobacteria > Rhizobiales > Hyphomicrobiaceae > JAJRZC01. Next base: position 5,882 of record JAJRZC010000218.1, on the reverse strand, counting down.
CATTGACGAAGCAGGTTGCCAGAAGGCGACCGTATTTTCCCCATCCATGACTTTCACAGAGGATTTTTCGTCCGGTGACCAAGTTCTTTAAAGCCTGGGTGGCCTTTTGGCCGCATTTCCAGGTGCCAAACCAGCGGCGTGGGCAGGTCTGGGCAGGTTCGGGTGTATCAATTCCTTCTAGGCGAAGTTGCACGCCTTTGATTTCGATAGTATCTCCGTCAATGACGCGAGCCAACCCGGATACTACCTGTGCGTGTTCTCCCCTTTCAGCAACCGCCTGCTTGACTGATGAGGCTAATGTCATGGTTAATATTAATATTATGATGGTGATCTGAGGCACGGGCAGCGCCTTTTTCACCGGACATGGGAGACATACCAAATTCAAATATTCGCGCATAGGTTGTTTTTTGCGCGATTCGAATGGCGGGAATTGGGCGAAGGCAGGGTTATTTCGGTGGGAAATCAGGGAACGAGATAGCAAACCCGCACTGGATTAGATCAAATGCGGGTTTGTCGTTCCATACGATATGTCTCGAAATGGAAGCCTTGGAACCGTAAGGCTAGTCCCTCAGCAGGTCATTGATGGAGGTCTTGGAACGGGTTTTTTCATCGACGCGCTTAACGATAACGGCGCAGTAGAGGCTTGGGCCGGGTGTGCCATCGGGCAAAGGTTTGCCTGGTATGTTGCCGGATACGACGACGGAGTAAGGCGGCACGTATCCCATATGTATTTCGCCTGTGGCCCGATCGACGATTTTGGTTGAGGCGCCGAGGTAGACTCCCATGGAAAGAACGGAGCCTTCACAGACACGCACACCTTCGGCGACTTCGGCGCGCGCCCCGATGAAGCAGTTATCTTCAATGATCACGGGGCCAGCCTGCAAGGGTTCCAAAACGCCACCAATGCCAACACCGCCTGAGAGATGGCAGTTTTTACCAATTTGGGCACAAGAGCCCACCGTGGTCCAGGTGTCGACCATTGTGCCGGAATCCACATATGCACCCAAGTTTACGAAGGACGGCATCAGTATAACGCCTGGAGCGATATAGGCGGAGTGGCGCACAATGGAACCGGGAACGGCGCGAAAACCCGCCTGCTTGAACTGGTCTTCTGTCCAGTCTCCAAACTTCAAAGGCACCTTGTCCCAGCCGTGAACCCGGCTTGCGAAGGTGCCGCTTTTCTGGAATGGGATTACTTGGTTTTCGTTGAGGCGAAATGAGAGCAGTACTGCCTTTTTCAGCCATTGATTGACCACCCAGTTGCCATCGGCCTCCCTTTGGGCGACACGCGCTTGGCCCGTGTCCAGTAGATCAAGGGCCGTTTCCACCGCGTCGCGAACCTCACCTTTGGTTTGTGAAGTGACGGCATCGCGTGCTTCGAACGCAGCTTCGATGGTCTTTTGTAAATCGGCGTGGCTCATTTTTCTGATGTCTCTTCCGGTCTTTGTTTGGGCAATGGTTCTCGCCTTGTGGCCTGTGTAGGGCGTTTCGTCAATCGTGCCGGGGCGTTGAGGGAAAGAGCGGCCCAATTTTCTCCGTATTGAGCGATGCGAGAGAGGCTTGATCTCGCCCACTCCTTCTTGCCAGTTCACGCCTCGCTGATCCGCTCACCTGGGAGCTGATGGTTGTCATAGCGTTGGTCGCAATGTTTCGTTATGGTGAAGCCGAAGGATATTTACCATAAAAAGGAGCCTGAAACTCATGTCGCAGGACCGCTCGCTTTCCGCCAGCTTTCTGGCGGGTATTGCCTCTACCCTTGTTGCGCTGTTGTGGTTTGGTGCGCTCGTTATTTTCGAGCTTTTTGCGGCCATGGTGGTTTACATTTATCTGGCACTATATAGCCGCGAGTGGTTTGGTTATCTCATCGGGCTGTCGCGAGATGCCCTGAATTTCTTTATCGACAATCTGACGGCTTTGTTTCCTGATACGGCAAATGCGGCCTATGCCACAGTTGTTGGTGAACTAGCCCCCAAGGCCATGTTGTTGTTGCTTATCGGCTTGGTTGTTGGCGCGATCATCCGGTTTGCGGCCTGGTTGGTTACGCGACTTCTCAAGAGCGCAACGGGGCATTAAAATACAATCAGAACACGCTATTGTTTTGGGGGAAGAACCGCTGAGACAAGATGCTTTGCTTCTGTACTGTCCCAAATTGCAGGGCCGGAGAGCCGGCCGAGTTCCTGGCCTTTCTCGTCGATGAGGAGCGTTGCCGGCATGCCTTTAACGCCGATATGACGCGCCGCCTTTGCGCTTTGATCATTGTAGAGCTTCAAGTTTGTTATTTTCAGTTTCTTGAACATTTTTTTTACGGCTGGCATGCCTTTAAAATCGATGGAGAGGGCCAAGACTTCAAACGTGTCGCTACCCATCTCGTGCTGCAGACGATCGAGTGTGGGCATCTCATGAAGACAGGGCGCGCACCATGTGGCCCAGAGGTTTAAAAGTACGATTTTTCCTTTAAAGTCTGCCAATGTCAGCTGCTTGCCGGCCTCGTCTTGAAAGGAAAAAGCAGGAACTGGCGTCGGTGCTTGAGTGACTTGGAAGGCGGCCATGTTACCGGTGGCAAGACCAGCAAGCCGCTTTTGCCTTTCAGAAACCCCAACCGATGAAGATTGTTGATTAACCCTATCTCCAGCAGGAACCGGGTTGAAAGAGGGCATGGCCAAAAGTGCGATGACCACAGCCAATGCGGCAAGCAGTATATAAATGACCGATGAAGTGGATTTTTTCATATCAGATGATTTTTCACTCTTTGGGGCCGCTTGTTGGGACCGCTTGTGGAAATCTTTCATAGGTTTCACGCCAAAATGCTGTGATAGCTGTGTTACCAGCTCTTGGCGAACGATTAGATCATCTTTGCTTGACTTCCTCTTTCGCCTTTTCGTGACCTCTAAGGCGAAGTGGCCTTGCGAAGAGGTCCGACGTCGTGCGATTGAGGGCGACATAACATTCTATTGAGAAAGGGCGGTCTCCCAAGTGAGCAAGACGACTTCCAACACGATGTGGGGTGGCAGGTTTAAGATGTCCACATCTGAGATCATGGAACAAATCAACGCATCCATCGATTTTGACAAGCGTTTGGCCTTTGAGGACATCGAGGGCTCTAAAGCGCACGCGACCATGCTCGCCAAGCAGGGGATCATCTCCAAAGGCGACTGCGCCAAAATCCTCTCGGGTCTTACCAAAGTGTGGGAAGAAATCCGCTCAGAAAAGTTCGTCTATTCAGCGGCGCTTGAAGACATTCATATGAATATCGAGGCGCGGCTGAAGGAAATCGTCGGGGAACCTGCCGGGCGTCTTCATACGGCGCGTTCACGCAATGATCAGGTGGCGACAGATTTCAAGCTGTATATCCGCGGCCAAATTGATGGATTTAATGGGGAACTGGCGGGACTCCAATTGGAGCTTGCACGAAAAGCAGAAAGCTATAGCGATGTGATCATGCCGGGGTTTACGCACTTGCAACCTGCGCAGCCGGTTACTTTCGGCCATCATCTTTTGGCCTATGTTGAGATGCTGGGGCGTGACCGCAGTCGCTTTGCTGATGCGCGCAAACGCCTGAATGAATGCCCGCTTGGTGCGGCCGCACTTGCGGGAACGTCGTTTCCAATTGATCGCAACCAAACGGCGCAGGCCCTGGAGTTTGACCGGCCGACGGCAAATTCTCTCGACAGTGTATCCGATCGCGATTTTGTGTTGGAGATGCTGTCTGTTGCCACGATCTGCGCCATGCACCTATCGCGCTTTGCCGAAGAACTGGTTCTATGGACGACGCCACAGTATAGCTTTGTTACATTGTCCGATCAGTTTACGACGGGTTCTTCGATCATGCCGCAAAAGCGGAACCCGGATGCGGCTGAGTTGGTGCGCGCCAAAGTGGGGCGGATTGCCGGGGCGTTCCAGAGTCTTGTCATCGTGATGAAGGGATTGCCACTTGCCTATTCGAAAGACATGCAAGAGGACAAGGAAGTTGCGTTTGATGCCATCGACAGCCTGAAGCTCGCGGTTGCTGCCATGCGCGGCATGGTTGTGGACCTGGAGCCGGTGCGCGAGAATATGGAAGAAGCGGCTGGCAGCGGCTTTTCAACAGCCACGGATCTCGCCGACTGGCTCGTGCGGGAGCTTAAGATGCCTTTTCGAGATGCGCACCATGTCACAGGTCGCCTCGTCGCGGAGGCTGAAAAGCGCCAATGCGAACTTTCCGATTTGCCGCTAGAACTTATGCAGGCTGTGGAACCACGCATTTCCAAGGGGGTTTTCTCGGTCTTGAGCGTTTCAAGCTCCGTAAGGAGCCGTCGCAGTTATGGGGGAACCGCGCCACAGCGGGTCAAAAATAGCGCCAAAAAGTGGCTGCGGAGGTTGGAAAAAGAGGGCTTAAGCGTGTAAACAAGTAGAAAGAAGCTGGTGGTTACAGGTTTTAGGGTTTACCTTGAGCCGGTGCGTCAGCTTATGAGCATTTCAATTGAAGCCACTTGTGAGCGCTCTTCGCAAGGTGATGAGCCCCAGGGAATTCGTGTATTGTGGGGCGAATGGCTTAAATGGGGCGCGTATTACGGACGGTGGTCCACTTGATGAACCTAAGAACAGTTCTGGTGTTGGCTCTGGTTGGAGCCCTAGTTTCTGGTTGCGGCGTGCGCGGCTCGCTGAAGCCGCCACCTGCTGCTCAATCTGCAGGCACCGCAACCTCCTCTGAGGACGGGGATCCGGGTGAAAACTCAGCGGCTCCGAAGAAAGCGCATCGCCCGTTTATTCTCGACGGTCTGTTGTAAAGGCCCGTCAGGGCAAGTTTTTTCATTTAATTTGCTTGTGTTGGCGCAATGCCATTTGACTTGTGCGTCGCAGCATGCCACAAGCGGTTACCGCTCGTGCGAGCGATTTTCGGCGCTCCAGCCGCGTGAAGGGATATGTATGGGCTTTTTGGCTTCTGCCTCCAGCCCCAGTTAATCCCCCTGTTGAGCGCCCTAAAAACACTTCCCACATGACAGCCCAGGCCACGCGGGGCGTCCTTTTTTACCGCGTCTTAGAACGCGCGTTTGACGTTGTGCGTCTACGCGTGGGTTTGAGATACGACTTTACTATGAGAGTTATTTATTGACCAAATTTACTGAATTGGGCCTCGCTGCACCACTGCTTAAGGCGCTGGATGAGCAAGGCTATACGACACCAACACCGATCCAATCCAAAGCTATTCCGGCTGTTTTAACAGGTTGTGACCTTCTTGGTATCGCCCAGACGGGCACAGGCAAAACCGCTGCGTTCGCGTTGCCGATCCTAAATCATCTGGCTAGCAATCGCCGGCCTGCCGCGCGCAAGGCCTGCCGCGTTCTGGTGGTTACGCCAACGCGCGAACTTGCCACACAAATCGGCGAGAGTTTTAAAGTTTACGGACGCCATCTTGGCATTTCCGTTGCTGTGATTTTTGGCGGCATGCCGCAGCGCCCGCAGATCCGTGCGCTGGCCAGTGGCCTTGATGTGCTGATTGCAACGCCTGGGCGTCTTCTCGACCATGTTGGGCAACGCAACATTACACTTCGCGAAACGGAAATCCTCGTTCTCGATGAGGCTGACCAGATGCTGGACTTAGGCTTTGTCAAACCGATCCGCTCCATTGTCTCAAACCTTCCAAAAGATCGTCAGACCTTGTTCTTTTCCGCGACCATGCCGAAAGAAATCAGCAAGCTGGCAAACGAGTTTTTGAACAAGCCCGTAAAAGTTTCAGTGACGCCGGCTGCTACGACCGTTGAACGCATCAAACAGCGCATCATCCAAATTGAAACTCCAAAGAAGCGCGCACTTCTGGCGGAACTTCTTGCGGGGGCTGAGATGTCGCGCACCATTATTTTCACGCGCACCAAGCGCGGGGCAGACCGTGTTGCCAAGCATCT
>JAJRZC010000217.1 GCA_024275435.1 Alphaproteobacteria bacterium | reverse complement strand
CGAATGGCAGACCGCAAGCCGCTACATGCAGGTCGAGGCGTTCGCTCAGATCGACAACGAGGAGACCGACCCCATTCTCAGCATAACAACTCAAGCCGCTTGATCATGACCTCAGGCCATCCGGAAATTTACACCATCTTGACGGACGTGACCGAGCCGATTGTTAAACCGGGTCATTTTGCTTGCATCCCCTTCGATTTCGAGCCCCATGTGGGTCTTCCTGACACGCACACCGGACGCGGAAGCAGCCTGCCGCACCTTATGCTCGATTTCTTGGTTGAAGTCACGAGACATCGCATTCGCCAGCGAACGCCCGTTGGTGAAAGTTCTGCCTTTGTATTTCATCTTGATCATGGGTCACCCTTTCGGAGGATATGGGTCTTTGCCGTGGGAATCCCGAGCGCGGATTTGACCGTTGCGCCCGTGAATCAGAAGCTCGGAGCCCTGGTTCTGGGAGATGGTGCGGCCCGCATCAATCGCTTGTTGCTGCGTCGAATGCACGGATGTGGCGCGCTGAGATCCAGCCCCCCGGACCGCCCAGCCGTTATCGTGGGGCACCACGTGTTGATTTTTCTTAGACATTTTTCGCTTTCCTTTCGGTTGCGAGTTAGAGTAACGATTGCAGAATCGCAATCACCTCCCATATTGCGAGAGTGAGCACTAATTGCAAGAGTGAAATCTATGGAAAAACCATTTTTGTCCGAGTCCTTCTACAAAGCGCTGGATGGACAGCGGCAATCGAAGAAGTTGACTTGGAAAAAAGTGGCGGAGCAAGCCAAAGTCAGCGCTTCAACCCTCACTCGAATTGCTCAGGGCAAACGCCCTGACGTGGATACCATGGCAGCCCTTTGCCGGTGGTCTGGGTTGAATGCGGATGACTTTGTTTCTCGCGATGGTGTAAAAGGAGAGGCAGAGCCGCTGGCACAAATTTTGGCCCATCTGCGAGCTGATAAGAATATTAGCCCCGAAGGTGCTACCGCCATCGAAACAATGATAAAATCAGCGTATGAGCAGTTCCGCGTGGAGTAGTTTATTGCCCAAGAAAAAGTTCCGTTACGGATTCAAAGCTGAAGCAAACAGGTATGCAACGGAACTTAGGGAGGAACTCAATGTTCTCCCTCACGATCCACTTTGCCCTTGGACCCTTGCTGAACATCTGGCTGTACCAATCCTCAAGCTAAGCGAGCTTCCTGACTGCGAGGCCAAAACCCATCTGACTGTAGGTCAAGGAAGAGCTGAATTTTCCGCTACAGTATGTTACGAGGATACGCGCGCCTTTATTCTCAACAACGATGCTCACCCCATCAAGCGTCAGGCATCGAACATCGCGCACGAGCTGGCGCATGTGCTCTTGGGGCACCCACCGACGCCGCCGTTTGATGAAGACGGTGAACGCGACTTTCTTCGAGAAGTTGAAGACGAGGCCGAGTGGTTCGGGCCAACTCTTTTGGTATCGGACAAAACTGCGATGCACGCCTACGGCTTGATCCAATCAAGGAAATATACGTTGGCGAGTTTGTCTGACGAGTGGCTGATAACGGAAGATGTAATAAAGATGAGAATGAACGTAGTAGGTGCAAAAAAGAGATATGGACGAGCGGCCTGAATCGTCGGTGGATTGGCCTGAAATATTGCATGGCGCATCAAAAGTATCTTGAAAAATCCTTTTTTCAGATTTGCGTTGAGCTTGGGACATCGTAGTTGTGATAGTGTCCCGAGGAATGGTGTAACTTTGTTCTTCGGCCTTGGCTTGGCCGCAGTTACAGGGCGGCGATTTTCGCCGGGTCCATGGGGGCAGTGTCGCAGATGGCGGCGACGGTT
>JAJRZC010000216.1 GCA_024275435.1 Alphaproteobacteria bacterium | reverse complement strand
TGAGGGTGTTTTTTGCGACCCAATTGCTTAGACTAACTGTGCATTCCATGATTGGGGTATGCAGTTGACTCCGGGTAACCATCTGGATACCGGTTTCTGCGTGGATTAACCCATGAGCAGAAGGTTATTGAGTCCGAGGGCATAAAAACGCCACCAGTTACTGGACCTGTCGATTGGCGAAGCGCCACGGTCATCGTTTGGTCTTTCGTCGTCACCAGTCGGTTGCGCTGATGACGATGGATCTGGATTTGAGTGTGGCGCAAATCAATTGAGTACTATGGTGCTCGCTGGAAGATCGAGTCGGGTTTCAAGGAGATCAAGCAGGAGATCGGCAGCGCCAGTTCTCAGACCCGTAATCCGTTTGCGGTGACCAATCATTTGCAGTTTTGCATGATGGCAACCACATTGGTCTGGCTTTATGCGATGTGTCTGGACAAAACCCCGGCGCGTCGCTATGCTGCAGGCAAAAGAACCGAATTTGCTTTTGCCGATGTCCGACGTCTCATCGCCAATGAGATAGGCACGCCGGATTTTGGTATCGGTTGTCCGAAACTGCCAAAACCGGCGAATAATCCTTTCATCCAGGTCTTTATGCGGTTGGTGGCGTGAGGAAATCGGGAAACTTCAGTTGTATAGGAACAATAACAAATTGATGCTGCACGTTAGACTTCTGACATATCATTTCAGTGACAATTTTGGCGCTTTGATGCAGGCATACGCGTTGCGCAAGTGGTTTTTGCGGCGTGGGGTCGAGGCCGAATTTATCAACTATCATCCGCGCTATGTGGAAGAAGGTGGCGATTTCGATCAGCCGCTCAACCCGCGCAAATGGCGCAAGAATCTCATAATATTCTATATGAAGCTCACGCATCTGCACCGCCGGCTGTTTGGCAACCGTGCTCAGATCAGGGCTTTCGATTTGTTCCGGCGCGAGGTATTGGGGGTGAGTGGCCCGCAACTGGAAAGTATTAAGGATTTAGCGTACCTTGATGATTGTGATATGCTTGTTTGTGGAAGCGATCAAATCTGGAATCCTTCCGCGCAGCGTGGTCTTGACCCGGCCTATTTCCTGTCTTTTGGCCGAGCTAGTAGAGCGCGACGTATATCTTACGCGGCAAGCTTCGGCACATCCACACTTGACCCCGTTTTTCGCAGGGAGGTTAGGGATATGCTTTCTTCATTGGACGGCATATCGGTTCGGGAAATGAGCGGCGTTGGCATCGTGCGCGAGGTCACTGGTCGTGAAGTTGTTTGCGTCCCAGATCCGACCATCCTTCTGGGGGACTTCGCTGAGCTTCTTCAAGATGCATCGAGCGTTCCCACCGGTCATGTTTTTTGCTATGCATTGCGAACTGGTCAGGTGATCGGAGAAGTTGCTAGATATGTTGGCGAAGAACTACAAACCAGTATCCTGTCGCCCTATAACTCCCACCGGCGTTGGGCTGAGATCGGAGAAACCATCTATCCTTCACCGGTCGAGTGGGTGCAGTATCTAAGCAATGCAACTTTTGTGGTCTCAAACTCGTTTCACGGTGTTGCGCTGAGCGTCATTTTACAGAAGCCATTCGTTGCAGTTGCCCTGTCTGGCAGAAAAAAAGGGCTCAATGATCGAATATGGAATCTTCTCGATCAACTAGGTCTACGAAACCGCCTCTTGGAGACCGCCGATAAAAAGAGCGTGAAGCAGTTGATGGAGCAAGACATTGATTGGGTCAAAATAAAAAAACGGCTTGGATCCATGCGTGCTGTAGGAAGCGATTATCTGGAAAAAGAGTTGGCAAAAATGGATGCTAATACGAACAACGATAACTGACTGGGCATCAAATCTATCCGGTTTCTAAGCGTTTTATTCGTCTTGATTAAAGGTTAAAACCACCGCCTTTAGGCGGTCAGATTTATCTGCGATACTGGCCGCTGGCACTATTGAAGGTGGTAAGGTATGGAATATCGCTACGGTAGTCACACGGTTTACAAGATTCAGTATCATTTTGTATTTGT
>JAJRZC010000215.1 GCA_024275435.1 Alphaproteobacteria bacterium | reverse complement strand
TTATCAAAGGTGCCACGCGCCCATTGACGCACAATACCACCCTTGGGTGCCTCCGGGTTGACCCAGTCAAAATGCTTATAGTCCGCTTTGTAGGCGGGCTCTCCCACGAGAGATAAAGCGTGATGCTTGACTGACTGAGCGGAGACCGGCGTACTTAAAAAATCCAAAGATCCAGCAACGAGAACCAGCCCTCCCAGCGCCAATGCCCGCACCAAGAAGTATCTTTCAAAGCTGAACATGAATTTAGATGGTTTCAAGCGGGTGGAATTCATCGGGAGTGAACCTCTCAGCACAACAAACATGAACCTCATATCTACCCCCCCCGGCCCTCCACGGGTAGTTAAGAGTTTTTAAGGTCACAACAATCATCAGCAAACCAACAGCCCCATCCCCGGAAAGACCAATATCAATGGACATGAGCTAAAAAGTAGCTATAAATATCAATGAGTTAGACAAAACAATGGCCCCGATCCATTCTGGATGGGGCCGTTTCTTTGCAAGTCTCACAAAGATCAAAATCAGACAAAGCGAAGTTGATCCCTACTTTAGGCTGTCAAGATAGGCGAGGATCTTGGCCAGATCTCCATCCTTCTTGAAACCTTTGAATATCATCTTGGTTCCAGGCACGAACTCTTTCGGCTTATGAAGAAAGGCCGCCAAGTCCTCCAATGTCCAAGCGCCACCTTTACCGCTCATCGCAGAAGAATAACCGAAGCCTTCCACACCACCCTTTGGTCGATCAACAATACCCCAAAGATTGGGACCGGCCTTGGCAGGTTCACCCTTGGCCGAGTTATGACAACCACGGCATTTCTTGAACAACGATTCGCCATCGGAAGCCTTCAAAGCCCCAACCATTGCAACCACCTTGGCAGCATCAAACTGGGCTGGAGCCTCCGTAGTGGCAGCTTGAGCAGAAGCAGCAGGCTCAGCAGCATCACTTTCTTCCACTTCAAGCACATACCCAACAACGTCGTCGTCAACGCCATGACCGGCCTTATTGAGGTCAATAATAGTCTTTGCGCCAACGATAACCAGCAATGCGCTTAATACTGCACCAGCAATCTTGGATAACTCGAATGAATCCATCATCTGAAGTCCTGAAGTTTGAGAAACACCACCCATCTGGCTCCCAACCCAAAAGAAATTGAGAAGCTTTCAACGGGAAACCGGCTGGAAAAACATGCTATTACACAGTACCGCCAAGGTACGATCAGCTAAAACCAGCCAGTGCAAACAATCCATTGCGACTATAGGAATTCCTAAACGCCTTGCAACATCATGAGCCAACCGATAACCAGCTCTTCGACGATCGAGACGAAATGTCACTTCCGCAAAATCTTCCCCACCTCTTCGGCTAAACCTGTCCTTTGAGCCCCCGATACCAGTCTGGACAACCAAATGCCCGACAAATCAGACACCTTGATCATGATCCCAGCCCGTATGCAGGCCAACCGCCTACCGGGCAAACCCATGGCCATGATCAATGATGCACCTATGATCGTTCAGGTATGGCGTCGGGCATGCGCAGCAAAAGTCGGCCATGTTGTTGTCGCAACCGATTCAGAAGAAATCCATAAGGCCATCACCGACGTCGGCGGACAAGCTCAGATGACCCGAGCCGACCACCAATCTGGCTCAGATAGAATAGCCGAAGCGCTCAACATCGTTGATCCCCACAAGAAAGCCGGTCTGATCGTTAACCTGCAAGGCGATCTACCAACCCTGGAACCAGAACTGGTTACCGCCTGCCTCACCCCCTTGAAGATCCAAAACCACACGCTCAACCGCCCTGATATTGCGACTTTGGCTGCCCGTATCACACTGGAACACGAACGCCACAACCCAAACGTCGTCAAAGTAGTTGGTACCCCACTCCCGAAATCCAATAACACTGATGGTTTAGAGCGACTTCGCGCATTGTATTTCACACGTGCCACCGCTCCTTCTGGAGATGGCCCCCTCTACCATCACATTGGCATTTACGCATATACGCGCAACGCACTGGAACGCTTTATAGCCCTGCCTCCATCACCGTTGGAACAACGCGAACGCCTCGAACAGTTACGCGCCCTCGAAGCCGGAATGCACATTGACGTTACAGTCGTTGACACCATTCCCCTGGGTGTCGATACTCCCGCGGATTTGGAACTCGCCCGCCAAATACTTGGTGACAATTAACGCTAACCTCGTCGATTAATGCACCTGCTTTTCTCAAGAGCCTGTCATTAAACGGTTCACACACCTTCCATAGAAGATCCTCAATGGCAAATAAAACACCGCAAAATACAACAAGCCCCGCTCCACCCAGCGACTTCGAGCAAGAGATAACCTGGCTTGACAACGCAACCGGAAACATCGTCTTTCAGGGCGAACCTGGCGCAAACTCCCATCTGGCTTGCGAACGAGCATTTCCAAAAATGAAAGCCGTTTCTTGCCCAACCTTTGAAGATACTCTTGCCGCTATCCGCTCAGGCGAAGCCCGCTATGCTATGATACCCATAGAAAATTCAGTTGCCGGTCGCGTAGCTGACATTCATCACCTGCTACCCAAGGCCGACACATATATCGTTGCTGAGTTTTTTCTTCGTGTGCATCATCAATTGATGGCCAAGCCCGGCACCAAATTCGAAGAAATAAAACGCGTCCTCTCACACACGCACGCCTTGGGACAATGCCGAAAAATGTTGCAAGACTCCGGCCTGACACCCGTCCCCGAAGCAGATACCGCAGGCTCTGCCCGTCTTGTCGCGCAATCCAAAGATCGCGACATCGCTGCCATCGCGCCAAGTCTTGCCGCCAAGACATATGGACTTGAGATCATCAAAAGCGACATCGAAGATGAACAGCACAACACCACACGCTTCCTCGTTTTAACAAAAGATCCCGATGACGCTGAACCAGAAGAAGCACCGGTTATCACCACATTCATCTTTCGTGTCCGCAATGTTCCCGCCGCTCTCTACAAAGCGCTCGGCGGCTTTGCAACGAACAATGTCAACATGACAAAACTGGAAAGCTATCAGCTCGAAGGAACCTTCAATGCTTCCATGTTTTTCGCCGACATCGAAGGCCACCCTTCAGAGCGCTCTGTTCACCTCGCCTTGGAAGAACTCAGCTTCTTTTCCAACGAACTAAAGGTCCTTGGAACATACCGCGCCAGCCCATTTCGCGCTCAGATGGCTGCAGCCCAAATACCCGGGCATGCAGGCAACATTCACCTGCGATAACACCAGTCCAACCTTCAATCTCGCTTGAGTAATCTTCTTCACGAGCACCAATCCACTTCACTGAAGGAATTTCATCTATGCGCCTTAAGGACAAAGTTGCTGTGGTGACCGGCGCCGCCTCAGGCTTTGGTGAAGCCATAGCCCACACCTTTGCGGCTCACGGCGCCAAGGTTATCATCGCCGACCTTAACGGTGAGGGCGCTTCAAGAGTAGCTGAAAATATCGGCAGTACAGCCCATGCCCTGAAAGTCGATGTCACAAAAAAAGATGATGTTTTAGCTATGATGGAGGCCGCAGAATCAACCTTTGGTGGCCTGGACATTCAAGTCAACAATGCCGGCTACACCCACAAAAACCAACCGGCACTTGAAGTCACAGAAGAGGACTTCGATCGCATCTACGCTGTGAACGTCAAGGCCATTTACCTGGCGACGCTAGCGTGCGTTCCACTCATGAAAAAACGCGGCGGCGGTGTCATCATTAACACCGCATCCACCGCGGCCTTACGCCCACGTCCCGGGCTAACATGGTACAATGGATCAAAGGGCGCCGCGGTTATTCTAACCAAATCCCTGGCCGCCGAACTTGCACCACTCAATATCCGCGTAAATGCCATCAATCCGGTAATCGGTGAAACCGGCATGCTGAAACAGTTCATGGGCGTTGAAGACACGCAGCAAAATCGCGAAAAGTTCCTGGCCACAATTCCACTGGGACGCATGTCAAAACCATCTGACATCGCCAACGCAGCGCTATTCTTCGCCGACCCAGCTTCAGAATTTATAACCGGCGTTGCTTTGGAAGTTGATGGCGGCCGCTGCGTGTAATTGACCCCACCCTCTTTGAAGGGGATCCGGCAATGTCGGGCAAAAAGAAAACAGACGTTACCCGGCAGGAAAAGGGTAAATTCCAATCGGACACGTAAAAGTGCCGTCCCGGAACAAACATCTCTTAGAAATAAAGAGTCTCTTACTTACTAAGCACCTTTTTCAACTTAGCAAGACGCACAGAAGACTTCTCCTGCCAACTGAGCGTCGAAGCCAAGTTGCCACGGCTGTCAAATAGATAAACACTTGCCGTGTGGTTCATCGCATAGTCATCACTATCTCCAGTAGCCTCGACCTTCTCATAGTAGGCCCTGAATAACTTTGTAACTTTGCGTATCTCTTCTTCCGTTCCCGTAAGCCCTATGATCCTGCTATCAAACGAGGACAAATAACTCGCCAGGTTTTCCACCGTGTCACGTGCTGGATCAACCGTTATAAACAAAGGAATGATCTCATCGGACTTGGCTCCAAGATCAGCAAGATGTAGCGATACCTCTTGAAGCGTCGTGGGACAGATATCCGGACAATGTGTATAACCGAAGAAAACCAAATAGGGACGCCCCTTAAGGGCTTCCGAAGAAAACGGTTCCCCCTTGTGCGAAGTCAGCGTAAACGGTCCGCCAATACGAAACGTCGTTCCACTCCCCCCTCCCAGCCACTTTGATTTCTGAGCCTCACCCAGAAAAAGCGCCAGTCCTGCAATTGCCGCAATACCCGCAGCAACCCAAAGGCCGGTGCGTAAACTCAGGCCACCACCACTATTGTTTGTGCTCATACTTCCGCATACCACTGAAAATGAAAATCAATCATTCAAAAACCGAACCTTGTAACAAGAAAACTTTCACGCAAGCTCTTAAACCTCAGTCGTTACCATCGACAAAATCTTGAATAAGTTTGTAAGCCATGGAATGGCGTCCCGGCACCCATAGTGCATCAGGATGTTTGCCCTCCATCATCAACTTAATGTCATCGCGAGAAAACCATCGCGCATCTGCCAACTCAGTTGTGTTGATTTTTAACTCGCCGCTCTCAACCTGACCAACGCACCCCAACAAAAGAGAATGCTCGTAAGGCCACTGCTGAGCACCAACAAATTTCACCGATTGCACGTCTAAGCCAACTTCTTCCTTTGCTTCACGTCGCACCGCATGGATAAAATCATCGCCAGGTTCAACAAAACCACCCAACGCCGAATACATTTTCGCGGGGAACCGTTCCTCATGCGCAAGAACAAGCCGCTCACCATCCGTAAGTGCCATGATAACCACAGGATCCATGCGCGGAAACTCATGGTGTTTGCACGCCCAGCATTCTCGTTTCCATCCACCCTCTTTGCTCGACATAGAACCACCGCAACGACCACAGCATCTGGTGTTATGATGCCAATTGGCAAGAGCTGCAGCCTGACCAATAAGTGAAAGTTCTTCGGCCGACATCGCACCTTGGCTGGCGAGTGACCTCAAATCCACAAAGGGGGAAAGTTGTTCACGTCCACCTGGAACGGCGCGCGCAAAATGTTCAGAAATCGGTAGAGCAAAACGGGCGGGACCAACCCCACCCTCTTCCAGCCGCTCAACCCCTAAAAAAATTGAATCGGCAACTGGTAATTTCAGTTCATCAGCTTTCGCCCGGTCAAACCAGCGTATTTTCGCCTCAGTACGATCTTCACTCGCATCAACGACAGGTTTCCCTCCCGCCAGCACAAGATAAAGCGTATCCTTTGCCTTCCTGAGAGCTTCAATATATTCACGATCGGAGCGTTTTTCGCTCTGCCGGTCCAACAGCGTAGACGCGCCCAAAATCGGTGTCATAAACAGTTCCTTCAAGAGCATGCTCAGAAAAAAGCTGAGAGCGTTGTCCCGCCAAAGCGGGCCTAACAGAAAAACAGCGCCTGGAACATGCGATACAACAAAAGTCAAAGCACGACCACTAACGATATCAGAGCGTCTCCGCTCTAAATAACAAACATAGTCGCGTCACCAAAAGCCTCACCCAGTTCAATTTCGCAAGCCGGATGAAGATCATTTCCAGAGGAAATAACACCGATTGAGGTGGCGCCAAAGTGGCATTTTCACCCAATTCTTAAGACAGACATGGAGCTATCCTCGACCAAATCAAGGGGACACCCACTTGCATCTTGCTCATCAAACAGCCATATATGCTTTCGGGCTGGCGGCGGACGCTTCCCTCGCCAACCGGGTCAGGTCGGGAACGAAGCAGCCCTAACGATCAGGAGGCGGGTCGTCCGTCAGCCTTTTCCCCTTTTTTCGAGTAAATATCGAGAATTCAGCCTCTTTTTTGCGATCAGCACCAATATTGTTGACCTTGGCAACTCAAAGGTCACCAGCGGTCTCTTGCCGATCCAGCCTCCACCGCGTATTTACCCCACCATGGCAAAAACCACAGGAAAATCGCAAGGCGGACGTAAATCCGGGCAAAAAGCCTCCTCCCCGGAACCAGGAAAGAATCCCCCTTCCCTGCCCTACGTTGTTCTCGCCCGCAAATATCGCCCAAAGGCTTTTGGCGATCTGATCGGTCAAGACGCCCTGGTCGTTACCTTGAAAAACGCCTTTGAGGCTGGCCGCATTGCTCAGGCTTATATGCTCACCGGAGTCCGCGGTGTTGGCAAAACCACCACCGCAAGAATTCTGGCAAGAGCCCTGAATTTTGAAAAGGATGGTGCACCCAATACGCCGACCACGGATTTACCCATTGATAAAGAGCAATATGGTCGCCACTGCGCTGACATCATGGCCTCTCGTCACCCCGATGTCCTGGAAATGGACGCCGCCTCAAACACCGGCGTCGACAACATCCGTGAGATCATTGAAAGTTCTCGCTACAAACCATTGATAGCCCGCTACAAGGTTTTCATAATCGACGAAGTACACATGCTCTCCAAGGGGGCGTTCAATGCGCTTTTGAAAACCCTTGAAGAACCCCCCGAGCACGTAAAGTTTATTTTCGCAACAACCGAAATACGCAAGGTCCCTTTAACAGTACTATCCCGCTGCCAGCGTTTCGATCTACGCCGAGTTGACGTAGAAGAACTTGTTTCACATTTCAAGAAGATCATAAAAGCCGAAGGCGCAACCGCCGAAGATGACGCCCTGGCAATCATAGCTCGCGCCGCCGAAGGTTCTGTCCGCGATGGGCTGTCCATACTCGACCAGGCCATTGCCTTTCAAAAAGCCCATGTGAAGGAAAGCGGCGTTCGAACAATGCTCGGCCTCGCCGATCGTGGGCGTATATTCGATTTACTCGAACACATTCTGAGCGGCCGTGCAAAAGAGGCTCTAGAAGGTCTCTCATCACTCCATAAAGACGGCTCAGAACCAACGCGCATTCTTGAAGACCTCGCCGAAGTTGTCCACCTCACCACAAAAGTAAAGGCAACCGGAACGCAGCAGACATTTGAAGGTATCACCGCGCAAGTTCAACGCCGAGCTATAGCGCTGTCGGAAAAAGTTTCAGTGCCACTACTGGCACGCGCTTGGCAAATGCTTCTAAAGGGAATTGAGGAAACCTCGCGCGCTCCCACGCCCTTATCCGCCGCCGAGATGGTCTTAATCCGCATGGCATTTACCGCCGACCTTCCCACCCCAGAAAAGCTGATAAAAACCATCGCTGGCGAAAGCATTTCAACGAGATCAACAGCAAACTCCCCACCATCCAACGCAAAAAATACCACTCCAACAGCGACGCAATCCTCTTCTGCAGATAACCAGCAGCCTCCGCCCCAAGACACACACAAGCACAGCTCTGCTCCCAATAGCGAGAGTGTCGATGATGGTCACGAAGGGAACCTCGGTTATGACATCGACACAACGTTAAGCGACGAATTGCAGATCAGCACGGGAGATTTGCGCCCCAACCCGAAAAGCTTTCAAGATGTGCTCGATCTCGTGGGACTAAATCGTGACGCCAAACTTAAAGTCTACCTGGAAGAAAATGTCAGTTTGGTAAAGTTTGATCCTGAGACAAATGCCATTGACCTGCACTTGCTACCAGGTGCACCGCAGACCATAGCCAACGAACTACGTGAAAAACTCAACCAGTGGACCGGCTGTCGCTGGATCGTTATGCTCTCAAAGGAACCTGGCGATCTCCCGGTAGCTGAGGTAAAACGAAAAAAACTCCAAGCTGAGATTGAGCAACTGAAACAGGAACCAGAAATCAAAGCCGCTCTCGAAACCTTTCCAGATGCCAAAATTGTCGACATCACGCCCCTGGAAACAAAAAAACCGGACGATGAAGAGCAAGCAGATACGGCCTAGTTCACACTCTCAAAAACCCAGCCCAGCTTTATTTTGCGCACAAACAACCTTTATAATTGAAACCTCACAACGACAACAAACCAGGAGAAAACCATGGCAGACCTGATGGGCATGATGAAACAGGTCAAGGAAATGCAAGCTCGCATGCAAAAGATGCAGGCAGATCTCCAAGAGCTTGAAGTTGAAGGTCGCTCAGGCGGCGGACTTGTATCAATTACTCTCAACGGCAAGGCCGAAATGAAGAGCATCAAAATCGACCCCAGCCTGCTAAAACCCGAAGAAGCTGAAATTCTGGAAGATTTGATCCTGGCCGCCAGTCAGGATGCAAAAAACAAAGTCGAAGCGGTACTTCAAGAAAAAATGTCGGACGTCACCGGCGGCCTGCCCATCCCACCAGGCATGAACCCATTTGGGTGAACCAAAAGGCCTCAAACCTCACGCCAACCAGCACCATCGCCCAACATCCGACGCGAGATATTCGAGGTCCTCTTACGCCCCGTTATTCCGGCATCAAAAGTGACCTTCCCGCGCTGGAGTAGGCGCAGCCGTTCCAGCCGCGCAAGAATGACGTGAATCGAGAAATCCGGAAAAAGAACATCCAACCTAACGCTGTGCACAACGGCCAGTGGCCCGCGAACAAGCGATATTCGAGATCGTGCGAACCACTTCCAGCGAGTGCGTGAATCGAGAAATCCGGAAAATAGAGACTAACAACCACTCGGCGTCGAGACCACACAGTTGTTGTTGTCAAAATCAACACAGCCCATTCTCGGACTATGTATGGACTGGTCGGTCAATGTCTGACCGGCATTATCCCAGGTCACATCGTCGGATGACTTAGTAACCAGATAATCAAAACCATCGAAGAAGCCTTGGTAGAGCGGCGAATAATTATATTCTGCCTTCACAACAATGACCGTGCTTCCCTTGCTCATGACACTTGATCCAGCCGAGAACGAGTAGCATTCCCCAGAAGCAGAAGGCCCGCCACTGACACCGCCATTATACTTAAACGGCGTCGCATAAACGAATGTTTTTGTCTCATCATTCGGGTCAGCCATAACAGGGATAACTGTCATTTTCAGATCGGCAGGGTTGTAAGGATGCATAACGTGCGTAACGACACCCATGATTCCATTAAGAGCAGTCGTATCCAGTGATTCTTCTCGTGAAATCAAATCACCGGCCATCGCGGTCACGGCATTGATGCGCTTATCAACATTAATAGCCCGGCTGACCTCCAAGGTTCCCATCATGAACACGAGCAACAAAGGCACCAGCAAAACAAACTCGATCGCTGCTGTTCCTCGGCTGTCTTTAGCCAGCCTCCAACCAAAACGCCTAGAAAGCGTCTTGGCCTTGATGATGGAAAATACAGACATTTTCGGTTCGCTCCTCAAACTCGTCACTCTATTGCGTACTGCAAAACACATTATGGACAGGCAAACTGATGCGGTTCACTTCGGCCCGCTGCCGATGCCTGAATAAGACCTGCCCCACTCGACAAGCTTCCCACATCGATAAGCGGAATAATTTTAGCTAAGTCCCATTCATAACAGGCGGTGACCACAAAAGCCTGTCCCGCACAACCACCCTGGTCGCCAACCAATCCACCGGAAGCGCCTGAGCCACTAGCCAAGCCACCACTACCGTCTGTACAGGTGGCCGGAGTTACATTTGCCCATGAATTATCGCCGGAGACGTGGATCTCAAGCTTGCTGCAATCAATAAATGACGAAGCACAAATTTCATTTTTAAACTGCTCATTCGTCATGGCGCTGGCCTGAGCCTGCCCCGTACGTAATTTACGAGCAGCCGTATCAACACCATTCTCCAATGCACTCGTCGTAAAGAAGTGCATTGCAATGGCAAATGATGAAAAGATGAAAATCAGAAAAGGAATTGAAACCATAGCGAATTCAATCGCCGTCGATCCTTGCTCGTCTTTTCCCAAGCGCGTAAAGAACGACGCACCACTGGGGGTAGACTTGACCGTATGGCCAAAAGACTTTCGAAGACGCATTACCGGTTGCTCCGCTTAGCTGCACATTTAGCTTTATTGTGAGCAATGTACAGACAGGCCGGTAAATGAAAGCTTTAAGAGTCCCTTAGCAAGCGTTTATTGGTAAAGAGAGTCTTAATCAACGCGTTGAAATGTTCCCTTTACACCAATGTTTTATTCACCAAGAGTTAGAAACTCAGCGTCTCTTAAAATAACAAAACTGACGTGAACTTCAAAAGCAAAGATCTACAAAAAAGCGTATGCACTATGAATAAAGAGAAACCGTCGCAAAGCCAAGGTTTTGCAACGGCTATCTTTCTAGTCTTTTCCTCTGCAGCAGATATTATTGACCGCCGCCACCCATAGCGCCGCCGCCACCTCCGCCGCCACTGCGACCTTCGGCAAAGTTGGTTTTGTCATTGGCATGTTTGGCAATCAAAGCAAAGTAGTCTTTATCGTCGCCAATCGTTATCGTTGGCGAACAGATAGGAGCACACGTCAATGACCGACGATGGCTTCCTTTGTGCAGATTGACAACCTGTACATTATCCCTTTGCACGATGACCCTCTGATCCTGGATAACATTCTTTCCCAGATCGAGAGCGATGATATTGGTCACTCCAAATGACTTACCCGTAACCACAAGCAGGTTTTCACCCATAACCGTAACATCGGCAATGGACGGATTACCCACTATCACCTGGCTCACAGGACGCGGCAATCTCAGCAACTGCGACTGGTCATAGCTGACGATAAGGTCTTCAGCACGTGCCTGCCCTATAAATAGAAGCATGATCATCGCACTCAAAGCAGCGATCAAAGCCCAGAACTGGGCAAAACGCCCCGATCCCATAGCGCTCATTGAAAAATTCGTCATCATTCTCGATCCTTCTGGGGTTCTTGAGCTGTAATTTGAGCAGCAATTGATGAAGGAAATACAAACAAACGTTTGAAAGTGGACCATTCCCAAGGGTCCATCCCAGAAAACCGACACCCCCTCATAAAAACCCTGACAACGACAGCTCTCAAAGCACTGCCCCCAAACACCGCAAATCCAAAATGACGACGTGAAAAGTCACTCACCCACAGATTAGACTTGGCGTTTGCCAGCTTTTCAGATGAAAAAACCTAAAACCCAAAGATTGACGACAAGATTCCCAACGCTCACATCTTCGTAATTTCATTCGAAAAACGAATCATTAAGAACGATCATCAGCTGCAACAAAAGCAAAAGATAGTATAAGTTGGCCTTGCCCAAAGTATTTACTGGAGGTATTCTTTGTGTAGCAAGTTAGAAAGGTATTATTAATGATAGCTCCACATGTATTTATCTGATTTTTGTGTATTTTTACTTGTTATTAATACGCTGAGGCTAAGTTGGTTCCAGTTCAGACGCAATGGAATGAACCAAGCGTAGAACTTCTTAGACGATATTGTCTTTTTTGGGAGAGAGTTAACATGAACAAACTTTTCGCACGTTTCGCAAATGATGAGTCCGGCGCAACAGCTATCGAATACGGCCTGATCGCTGCTCTGATTTCAGTTGCTATCGTAGCTTCCGCTACTCAGCTCGGCACCGACCTCGGCGCACTCTTCACAGCAGTTAGCGGTGACATCACAACTGCTACTAACTAAGGAAAACGCCAGCTCCTTGCTGGCATAATCCAAAAAGTGTCGAATAAACGACTCTGAAAAAGACCACCTGATGCTCAGCGTCAGGTGGTTTTTTCATTTCCAGCCTTCAAACCTGCATTGAATAGCAAATTAGCCAGCTCAAGCAAATCACCGACAACAGAATAAAGAATATATATAAGAAACGAACTAGGTTAACCAAAACATACCATGAATTTTTCCTTCACTATATTTAAAAGGGAACACGCCGTTAACAATAGAAAGCAAAGCACCCCTTAGAGTTTAATCTATTTTACTTATTTTTAATTGGAGGAAGGCAGATTAAACATGGGTCGTACACAAAGAAATTGCGAAGCGTCGGCTTTCGAAGGCAACAAAATTCCATCTGGGGAGAGATGACATGAGTTCGGTTTTTACACGTTTTGCGGCAGATGAATCTGGCGCAACGGCCATTGAATACGGCCTCATTGTCGCTCTGATCGCAATGGCCACTGTTGCATCTCTTACGCAACTGGGAACCGATATCGCGGCAGTCTTCACCACTGTCAGCAATAATCTCACAACCGCAACCAACTAATTTTAGCTGCCGACATTGTTTGGCGTGGCCTAACCCGGATCATCTTCAAGCTATGAAGAAGAACGCATGGTCTTCATGGCAGACCGTTTTTAACGACAGGTAGATCTTGAAGATGACTCAACTCGAAATAAGGTTGCCAATTACGGTCTCACGACAATTTATTGAAGACGAATCGGGTTCCAATGCACTTGAGTACGGACTACTCATCGCCTTGATTTGGCTTTCCATGGCTTCAGCGTTGGCGCAACTCGGGCTTGATATCGCCTCCGTGTTCACACTGCTAAGTGGCGTGTACACCACTTCCATCGCAAACTAGAACTGTTTCGTCCCCATTGTCC
>JAJRZC010000214.1 GCA_024275435.1 Alphaproteobacteria bacterium | reverse complement strand
GCGTTACCGAGCGCTACGGTCTTGCCGTCGACACGACCTGTGACGCCTTTTCCGGTTATGGCTTCAAAGTCTTCAGCCTTGGCAAAAGTAACGCCGCGTTCTTCGGCACCGGCGACAATTGCCTCTGCCAGAGGATGTTCTGAGCCTCGCTCAAGGGAGGCAGCAAGGCGTAGAACTTCCGCTTCGTCATGGCCTTTGTGCGGTAGCACGGCGACAAGTTTCGGTTTGCCTTCGGTCAAGGTACCGGTTTTGTCGACGATCAGGGTGTCAACTTTTGCAAATCGCTCCAGCGCTTCGGCATTCTTGATAAGAACACCTGCCTGTGCGCCGCGTCCTGTTGCCGTCATGATGGACATTGGCGTTGCAAGTCCCAAGGCGCATGGGCAGGCGATGATGAGCACGGCAACGGCGGAGACAAGTGCGTAGGCATAGGCAGGGGGCGGTCCCCAAATTGACCAGGTGATGAAAGATAGAATTGCAATTAAGATAACGGCGGGTACGAACATGCCGGCAACGGAATCCGCCAGTTTCTGGATGGGTGCACGCGAGCGCTGGGCGTTGGCGACCATCTCTACGATCTGGGCGAGCATGGTATCGGAACCGACGCGGGTTGCTTCGATCACGAGGGAGCCGGTACCGTTTATGGTGGCGCCGGTGACGGGATCGCCGGCGACTTTCTCGACCGGGATGGGTTCTCCTGAAAGCATGGATTCATCTACGGATGAGCGTCCCTCGATGACCTTTCCATCAACTGGGACCTTGTCACCGGGGCGCACACGCAGACGGTCGCCAACGACGACATCCTCCAGTGGGATTTCTTCTTCCGTGCCGTCGGGGCGAATGACGCGTGCGGTCTTAGCCGCCATATCGAGGAGTGCGCGGATTGCCGAGCCGGTGCGTTCGCGGGCATTGAGCTCCAGGATCTGACCCAGAAGTACCAAGACAACGATTACCGCGCCGGCCTCGAAATAGACGCCAACGGTACCGTCCGCCTGACGGAACCCTTCGGGGAATAGATGAGGCATTAAGACTGCTATGACGCTAAAGCCCCAGGCGGCGGTGACGCCCATGCCAATGAGGGTAAACATATTGAGGTTCATGGTTTGGACGGATTTTACAGCTCGTACCAGGAACGGCCAGCCTGACCACAAGATAACGGGGGTTCCAAGTATCAGTTCGATCCAAAGCGAGGTGCGTTCTCCCAAAAGCTCTCGCGGCCAGCTAAAGCCCACAAAGGGGCCCATGCTGAGAATGAGAAGTGGGACTGTCAGCACCGCGCCGATCAAGAACCGGCGCTTGAAATCAACTAGTTCAGGATTTGGGCCTTCTTCACCGGTGGGAATGCCCTTGGGTTCCAGGGCCATGCCGCATATGGGGCATTCTCCGGGTCCCACCTGTTCAATTTCCGGATGCATCGGACAGGTATAAATTGTTCCCTCAGGCATCGGCTCTGACGTGACCTTACCGGCGAGGTATTTTTCTGGCTTGGACTCGAACTTTTCCTTGCATCCTTTGGAGCAGAAGAAATAGTCCTGACCATTATGGCTTGTTTGATGCTTGGCGGTTGCGGGATCGACGCTCATTCCGCATACGGGATCTTTGACCCCCTGAGCAGCGTTTTTATCTGCATGCTTATCACAGCAGTGGTCATGGTCACTTTTGGTAGATGGGCTTGATGCGCCGTGTGTTGGAGACTTCATGAGACCATTCCTATTTTATGCGGCTTTGAAGCATTTCTGAGTCCATGCTGGAGTTACAGCATGTGGGAGTAAATTCCGTTTGCTTCGATCTTAAATTACATTCTGTGTGGGCGATATGTGATGCCATTTGCCTGTTGCAGTTCACGGACATAACGAATAATGGCCTTTAGCTCCTCGTCTGTGACCTCGGGTCTTGCGGGCATGTTTCCGAATGGCCAGTGATGTTGCCTTACACCTTGCTTAACTGCGCGGACAAACGACGCGTCTGAGTGATGACCGGGATTATATATGTCATGAATCAGCGGTGGTCCTTGATTTGTCCCGGAACCATTTTTTCCGTGGCAGCGAGCACAACTGGCATCAAAAGCAATTTTTCCTTCGAGCGCCACTGCCGACAAGTTTGGCACCGTGACTTCAATGGAGGAGGAAGAGGAGGTGGCCTTATCTTTCGGAAAGAACCATTGCGAGGCGGCTAAGCCGACACCAGCGAGCAGGACACCGATAAAGAGTATTGGCATCAGGCGGTTGGAAATTTGCATTGTTTCTTTTCCTCACGTTTTTTGGAAACCGGCAGATAGATTGGGAAGATTAAACATTAAAACCATTCCCTCTGACGACTTGAATTGTGATCTTTCCAGTTAGTGGAAGGTCAAGCCCTGCTTTTCGTAAACTTAAAAAACCTCTTGACTCTGTACTATGGTACGGAGGCTACAGTCTTGTGAAATCAGGAGAATTCGGATGCGTATCGGTGAAATTGCAAAGGCAACTGGTGTGAGTGTTGAGACGATCCGGTTCTATGAGCGCAAGGGGCTTATCCACCAGCCTGCTCGGCCTGCCAATGGTGGCTTTCGGACGTATCCTAGTGATGCCGTGAGCCGCATTCGTTTCGTTCGAGAGGCACAGGACTTAGGTTTTTCGCTCGGGGAGATCAATGAGCTGCTGTCGCTAAAGTCCGACCCTGGGACAGATTGCAGTTCGATCCGGAAGCGCGCGCTTATCAAACGCGATGAAGTGAACAGCAAGATTAAAAAGTTAAAGGCACTGCACAAGACTTTAACGGCGCTTATTGATGCTTGTCCCGGCAAGGGTGCGGTGACCTTCTGCAGCATTCTCAATGCGCTTGAAAACGGTGGGTGCGTTGAAAAAAATTCCAAGGCGGGGAAGATAAACAGGATCAGGAAAGTTCCAGGTTGAGATTTGACGGGCCGAATTTCAAGGGCGGTTAGCTCTTAACTCACAGAGAGGTTTGAGTGTCAAAAGGAATGCAAGTGGGTGTTGTGATGTCATTGTCCTCAATATGAATGATCAGTCTATTGTCGATGAGAAGTCGTTTGGGAGAGAGACAAGCAATGGAAAGAAAATATAAGTTTAGACATTCGATTGTAGCTGGCTGTGTATCGTTTGTGATTGGAATACTTCTCGTGTTTTCGCCACAAGTCTGGGCAGGTCAATCTCATTGGCTCAAGGTAGATGGGCTAGCGTGCCCGTATTGTGCTTACGGCATCGAAAAACAGTTGAAGGCAATTCCGGGGGTCACGTCGGTGTCTGTCTCAGTAAAAACGGGAACAGTAACGGTTACCATGAGGGAAGGCACAAAACTCACCCGAGCACGTGTGAGCCAGGCGGTTCGTGATGCCGGGTTTACACTACGTAGTTTCAGGTAGGAAAGCGTTTCTTGAAGGGGGCAGGCTGTGCGACAGGTTACGAAATTCTTGGTCTTTTTTTGCTTGGGCGCGATGAATGGTGCGGTCGCAGAGGCGGCTCCCATTTCCACCAATACTGCCTTGCCGGTGGCCAAAGGCGAGTACGTTTTTCGCGAGCAGGGTGTCTTGAGCCAATCAGGCGACGACACAAGTGGTGCGGATCGTGATGCTTCTGTGGCGCTGTCATCGACGGTTCTGGGTTATGGGGTCACGCCGGAGCTTGCTGTATTTGGGATTATGCCGCTTGTTAACAAGAGACTGCAATTGACAACTGCCAGTGGTCAACGTGTAACTCGTCGTTCTAGAGGTCTTGGCGACATGCGCCTGTTTGCTCGTTACACGATCTTTAAACAGGATTTGCCTGGGCAAACTTTTCGCGTGGCTCCTTTGCTGGGCATTGAAGTGCCGACGGGAGATAGTTCGAAATACGATTCCCTTGGCCGACTGCCAGCTCCACTACAACCAGGGTCAGGCTCGTGGGATCCGTTTTCCGGCGTCATTGTTACCTTTCAAACTCGCCAGTTCGAACTAGACTTCCAGGCTCGTTATGAGGCCAATACCAAGGCCAATGATTTTGAATTCGGCGATGTGGCGCGACTTGATGGTTCTTTACAATATCGTTTGTGGCCACGCGAGCTTGCGGAGTTTACTCCGGGTTTTCTTTACGGCGTTGCCGAGTTCAACTTGATCCACAGGGATAACAACAGGCGAAATGGAACGTCTGATCCAGATTCCGGGGGTACGACCCTTCTGGGACTTCTGGGGCTGCAATACGTCACACAACGCAACATCATTGAGGCCGGCATTCAACTGCCCCTTTATCAAGATCTCAATGGAGCAGCGCTTGAAAGCGGGTATACGGTACGCGGCAGCTATCGCGTCAACTTTTAATTTATGATGGGAAAGAAAGCACTCAAGTTTGTTTTGTTGTCGGTTGCTTTTGTTGTGATTGGGCTGATCGTTGGGTGGCTGATCTTTGTACCGTTTGCAAAAGAACCGGGTTATGATTTTGTCACGAGTTGGGGCATAAAGGGACATGGTCCGGGGCAGTTCGATGATCCCACGGGAATTGCCGTTGCAGGCAATCAGATTTTTGTCTCCGATTCGCGCCAGGGCCGTATTCAAGTGTTCGATTTTGACGGCAACTTTGTGAAAATCTTTGGTTCCGTTGGCAAGGGGGCGGGAAATCTGGGCCGCCCCATGAATCTCTCAATCAAGCATGGCGAACTTTTTGTCGCGGAATATTTTAACGACCGCATCCAGGTTTTTGCACTGGATGGAGTTTCCAGGCGAACCTTCGGCAAGGTTGGCTCGGGGGCGGGTGAGTTTAACGCCCCGGGGGGTGTGGACGTTGGGCCTGATGGGTCGATCTATGTAGCGGATTTTTATAACCACCGAGTTCAAGTTCTTTCACCTGATGGGGCATTCATTCGTCAGTTGGGAAAGCCCCATATTAAAGGCCGGGGTTCTGGTTCATTCACAGATTTTTCGGACAGTACGTCTTCCATTTCTTTCAGCTATCCCACCGACGTGGCTGTTTCAAAAGATGGCACGCTTTACGTTGCCGATGGCTATAACGACCGCGTGGTGGTGTTTGCTGCTGATGGTACGTTCTCCCACAAATGGGGTGGTCCTTTTGGTATGAACATTCATGGGTCGTTTCAAGGATGGTTTGCGACAGTTACCAGCATTGCGATAGGTCCTGAAGGAAATGTTTTTGTTGCTGATTTCTATAATCACCGCATTCAAAAATTCACAGCTGAGGGGGTCTTTCTGACGAGTTTTGGATATGGCGGGAACGGTGAGGGGCAAATGAAAAACCCCATCGCCATTGATGTTTCTGAAGATGGAGCGGTGTTTGTCGCCGACTTTGGCAACAACCGAATATCAAAGTGGCGACAACGCTAGCCATCGGGACATGGAAGGCTTTAGGGTCAATGTCTGAGATAATGGTTCTTAATCAGCTTAAGCTGTGTTTTCATCAGCGATGGACGAGAACCGGGACCGTGCTGTGGGCTAATACTTTTTGAGTTTCGCTACCGAGAACCAGCTTCACGAGACCGGTTCGACCGTGGGATCCCATTACGATCAGATCACAATTTTCGCTTTGAGCAGCTTCAGTGATGGCTTGCCAGGTGCTTTCGTGAATCACATGCTGCGTCTGGCAAGGCACGCCAATCTCTTTGGCGATAGATGCGGCCTTTTCTAGAACCGTATCGGCCTGGGCTTGCGCACTTTTGAGGTATTCGTCTTCTGGAAAGGAGATCATGACTTCGGCAGGGGCAACGGTTTGCCAGGGCTTTATGACGGTAATAATGGTTAGTTTTGCTCCGACGGCTTTGGCGAGTTGGGCACCATGTTTCACAGCGCGTTGCGAAAGTTCAGAACCATCAGTTGTCAGTAGTATGTGTTTGTACATGATCCTAGCCTTGATCAGTTGTTTAAGCGGGCCTGTTTTTTGCCTTGGAAAGGATGGATAAAGCGTGTCCGATGATACCGATACCCCAGCCGATCAGGGGCCAGAAGAACCATGTTTTTCCCGGGCTTGTCATGAGGTCGATGACAAAGAGTAGAATGTTGACTGCGATGTAGACGGTCAGATGGACCTGGAATCCCTTGTCGCGAAAAACGTTCTTCATGTTGCTGTCCCAGAGTTTGATTTTTTGAGCGCAAACTTATTTCAGAGTGAATTCTATACTTGTGATCAGGCAGCCTTTGTTTCAAGACACGGGGTTTTAATGGACCTTATGGAGCGCCAGTAATGGCGTCTGATCATTGACTTTTATCAATAGCAACTGGTGTATGAGTCGGCCGCAGTGTACCTCGAATGCTTGTAATGAAATTTTAATGTAGCAGCTTGAGGAAAGGGAGGCTGGGCTTTTTATCGGCTTCTTTTTCGAGGGCTTAGAAGGCATGGCCCATAGACAACTGCGAACCCAATAAATGCCAACACCCAGTTGAGTGCTGAGAACTGCAACATCAATGGGCGTTCTATATCGAAAGCTGCGACCAAACGCGAAAGGGCTGCGAGGCTGGCGAATACGTAAATGAACATGATTGCGGGTGTCGCCTTGATGGCTTGTCCTGTGTGGCCAAGGCTGGCGCGGGTCATGATTGCCAAGGTCATCAGTCCGATGGCGCCGGCTGTCCAGGCATGAATAGGACCGCTTGGTAATACTAGGCCGGGTATGAATGTTTCCATGGCTTTTAACGCGAACCCTATTGGAACGAATACATAACCAATATGCAAAACGAGAACGATCGGCTGGGAAAATGTGCGATCGCCTGCCCACCGAGCCAGCCGGGCGAACTGCATCAAGCCTGCAAGAACGCACAAAGCGGCGGTTGTCGAGCTATTTGGATAGAGAACCCATATTAGCAAAGTAAAAGCGGTAACTGCGACCGTTATGGCATCAAACTTGCCAAAAGGAATTGGCAGGCGTCCGGGTGCGTTTTGTACCAACCAGTTGCGCGTAAAGCTTGGAATGACTCTTCCGCCGATAAGGGTGATGAGCAAAACTGCTGTGGCTATGCCGGTGCGCGTCCCGTATTCAATGGGTAGGTCTAAAGCGTGCTCAAGGTGAAATATGGCATTGCCGAGTACTAGAAGTGCGACGAGAATCAGAACTTTTAGGTTTCTCAGGTTTCCCCCAGCTATGATTTCGCGTGCAATGACGGTGGTTAGCAGTATCAAAAAGCTGAGGTCGATGATGGCTGTGAGCCATGTTCCCAGTATGCCTGAGATCATAATGGCAATTCGACCCGCCAACCAAGTTGCAAACATGACGAGCAGTGGTGTGCCGACAACGGGAAGCCTGCCGGTCCAGTTTGGAACAGCGGTTAAAAGGAAGCCGGCTACAATTGCGGGAAGATAACCATAAAGCAATTCGTGAATGTGCCATTGCAGCGGTTCGAAGGAGGTTGGCAATGTGAATGTTCCCGAGCGCAGTGGTAGCCACAAAGCAACTGCAAGAGCTGCCCAAATGGCACCGCCCAGGAAAAATGGCCTGAAACCGAAGCTCAAAATGGCCGGGCCTGTGTAGGCGCGCGCCTTTGCTGCTGTTGATACCATGACTTGTGCTCCGGTTTTCTTGTTTTCGTAAAGGGGCCTTCTCTTAAAACGGCAAGACCAGGGTTCCCTCGGCGCGTGAGACACAAGGGCAGAATAAACGATTGCGTTCGCTTGCTGAGAGGCATGAGTCTTTGTGGATGAGGTTGCCCTCAACGTAAGGGGTGGCACAACCACCGCAACCACCTGAGAGACAACCGGGCTCAACGGGAACTCCTGCAGCTTCAAGAACGGCTAAAACGGTTTGTCCAGGGGCAACTGTCAGGCGTCGGTCGGACCATACGAGCCAGATCTCAAAACCTTTAATTTCTGGGCGCTGATCTGTACGTGTTTTGAGCACGCAAGCGTTGTCCTCATTAACATTATCGTGCTTCATTTACTATTTTCCAGGCCAAACGTGTTTGCTCGCTCTGTGCTCTTATAAATTGTATCCCGGTTGCTGTGGCTTGACTAAAGTCAAACTCAGAAGAACGCAAAGTCTTAAAGTCCACTGCTGATGAGAGCGTACATACAGCGAGGGGACTTTTAACGTGATCGACCACGAGGGAATACGTGGAGCTGCGGTGACGCGTGAGCCGTTTGATTTTTTTGTTGCCACATCTGTTTTGAAGGAGGAGGACCTTAAAACCATAACCGAGGACTTCCCCCACATTGAAAAACCAGGTGTCTATCCTTTGTCCGCGCTTGAATATGGACCTGCATTTTCACAACTGATTGATGAAATCCGCTCACCTGAACTTGCTCAGATTGTGGGAGAAAAGCTGGGGGTGGATCTTCAAGGTCTGCCGATGATGATTACGGTGCGTGGATTTGCCCAGGCGAAGGATGGGCGGGCCCATACGGACACCAAGGACAAGGTGGCGACCTGTCTGTTGTATCTCAACGAGAAATGGGATGAAGGCGGCGGGCGATTGCGTATGTTGAACGGCCCCGACGATTTGGAAAATCATGCCGCAGAAATACCTCCCAATGGCGGAACGCTGGCAGCGTTTAAGGTTGGCCGCAATTCGTGGCATGGGCATAAGCCGTATGTGGGGCAGCGCCGTTACGTCATGTTTAACTGGATCCGTTCGGAGGCTGCGCTATCGCGTCAGCTAGGTCGCCACAAGTTGTCGGCAAAAATCAAGAAATTGATACCATTTTTCTATAGAGGGAAGTGACATGAATAACCTTGCGCCGCTTGCAGGAGATGACCTTCCGACAAATCATGTCGCTGACTCATTTCTCAATTGTCTCGGAAAGTCGAGGCATGAAACGCAACCATTTGATTTTTGGTTGTTGCAGGATGTGCTTCCTGAAGAGGATGTTGATGCACTTGTCAACTTACCGATTTCGCCTGCTGAAGGGGCCGTGATGAGCGGGAAGCGGGAGACGAACAATGCGTTACGGGTCTACTTCACGCCGGAGAATCAGGAGCTTTATCCGGTTTGCAAGCGCGTGGTTGATGGTTTTCAAGACCAGCGCGTCAGGCAGGCGATTGAACAGAAAACCGGTACGGATTTGACTGATACCAAGCTACGTATCGAGTACTGCCAGGATTCAACGGGTTTCTGGCTGGAGCCGCACACCGATATCTTCGTCAAGAAGTTTACCATGCTGGTTTACCTGTCGGATGACCCGGCTTTGAAGCTTGCTGGGACAGACATTCACGAAGGGCCTCCGGATTTTAAATATGTGACAAGCGCTCCTTATGGTCTGAATCTTGGCGTGATTTTTATTCCCTCTAAGAATAGTTGGCACGGTGTTGGACATAACAAATGCGAAGGATTGCGGCGCTCGATTATTATAAACTACGTATCAAATGATTGGCGTGATACGTGGGAGCTCGCGTAGGTTGTGGCCTGTAACTTTGTTGTTTTGCTAAATGCGGAATAAACTAGGGCCGCCATAAGAGCTTTCGGCTTTGCATCATGCAGACTAATCTGAGGACAGACGTTTCATGACTATGGAGTTGGTCCGGAAATATGCTGCTCCGGTTCCCCGCTATACCAGTTACCCGACGGCGTTGAGCTTTTCTCCAAGGGTGGGGTCCGAGATACATGCGAAGTGGTTGCAAGATTTGCCGCTGAGCGATCCGATATCGCTTTATGTTCATATTCCCTATTGCAAATCCATTTGTTGGTATTGCGCTTGCCATGCAAAGGCGGCGCGAAAAGCCGAGCCTATTCGGCGGTATCTTGATGCGCTTGAAGCGGAAATTTCTCTTGTTGAGCAACTTATACCGCAAGGGGTGGTTGTTAAAAACATCCATTGGGGGGGCGGGTCTCCAAACAGTCTTGAAGCGAGCGATATCAAGCGTCTTACTGAAATGTTGAGAGGCAAGTTTCATGTTGAGGAGACTGCACAGTTCGCCGTTGAGATTGATCCGCGCACTTTGAGTGAGGAGCAGGCTGCCGCTTTTACTGAGGCGGGTGTTAATCGTGCGAGCCTTGGTGTTCAGGATTTTGATGATGGCGTTCAGGAAGCTATCGGGCGCATCCAGTCATTTGAGACGACGCTAGGCGTGGCGAAGCTTCTACGTTCTCACGGTATCAATTCCATCAATGTGGATCTTGTCTATGGGCTTCCCAGGCAGACTCGTGAAAGTGCTGAAAATACAATCAAAGGTGTGTTGGAGATCAATCCTGACCGGATTGCCCTTTTCGGGTATGCGCACATGCCTTCCAAGTTCAAGCGTCAACGACTTGTTGATGATGATGCACTGCCGGGGGTCGAACAGAGATTTGATCTTTCAAACCTGATGGCAAACCGGTTGATGGAAGCCGGATACGTGCGTGTCGGCCTGGATCATTTTGCCCGTCCAGAAGATTCTCTGGCGAATGGGCCGGTGCATCGAAACTTTCAGGGCTACACCAGCGATACGGCGACGAGCCTTATTGGGTTTGGTGCGACGGCAATTAGTAAGTTTCCGGATGGCTATGTGCAAAATGTGGTCCCTGTGGGAGAGTATGAACGTTTGGTCATGGCAGGTCGGTTACCGAGTGTGCGTGGCTATGAGATGAGTGACATGGATCGCATGAGGGCTTTTGCCATTGAGCGGTTGATGTGCGATCTTGCTTTTCCTGCTGATGGCTTGCGTAAACGTTTTGGTGAGGCATCGAAGCCGCTTTTCGAAGATGCAATCAGCCTTGTGGAGGCTGATCGGGATGGTCTTGTTGAAGGTGTTGGAGAAGGCTTTTTCGTCACAGAAAAGGGGCGCCCGTTTCTGCGTTCGATCAGTGCCCATTTCGATGATCATCTGATTTCTAAGCAGACCAGGTTTTCTACTGGCGTTTAGGTGTTTTATACGTTTTCGGGGCATAGCTTATGAAAGTTTTGATTGTCTATGCGACGACGGAGGGTCAAACCCGCAAGATTGCTCAGCACATTGCTGCGCGATCTCGTGACCTTTCGCATGAGGTGACTATATGTGACAGTGGAGCCGTTACGCGGCGCCTTGATATCAAAGAATTTGACGCTGTGTTCATCGCGGGATCGGTTCATCAGGAACGTCACCAGGATTCAATTATTGATTTTGTCATTGCTCATAAAGAGAAGCTTCAAGGAAAAACATCGGCGTTTATTTCGGTAAGTCTTTCAGCGGTTCTAGAGTCTGGGCATGATGAGGCGCAGGGATATGTCAACCGGTTCATGACTACGACAAATTGGAAGCCTGACCATATCTTGCTGCTGGGAGGTGCTCTGCGATTTGGAGAGTATGATTATTTCAAGCAGCAGATCGTCAAACACATCGTTATGAAGCGGGGTGATGAAGAGCTTTCCAACCAAGACTATGAATTCACCGACTGGGAGGCGCTGGATCATTTTGTGGATGAGACTCTCGGTTCCGTATCTACGAAGTAGCAAACCGGTCTCGAATTTATTGCGAAGGCTTCCTGTCACAAGGTGAGCGTTGCACGCAGATTACCGAAAAGCTTGGTGGTTTATTTGGTGTTTTAGCCGACGTTCTTTTTTGGCTGTTGTGTGTTGGTGGCGAGGTGCTGACCGCCACCAATGTTTTTGGTTATTGTCTCTAGATGTTCACTAGTCCTGAATTGTTAGTTCAATACCTTCAGAGTTCCGGTATTTATTTCCGCCAAGATGTTGGAACGTGATGCAGGTTTTTCCCTGTCGTGGACCACTGGTTAACATCATACAAATTCCGTTGCCGTTGACATTATCATCATAACTCCAAGTTCCTGAACTCGACATCAACGGAAACTTTATTGTCACGGTGCCGTCCGGTTTGTATTGGAAGTTCACCGGTATCCCCATTCGTTTTGCAGTTAGGTTCTTGCCGATGATTTCTTGAGATATTCGGTCTTTTGTTAACGTTGTAATGGGTTCAGCTATTATTGGTAACGAGAAGGAGGCGATAGCTGCGAGAACAAGCAGGCTGCGGAATGAAGACACGTCGTTACTCCGATATTCCAATTTTCGACCTTGAGAAGTTTATGGTTATTTCGTCGGGGCTGGGTCTGTACCTTTTGTCCTCTTGCTTGCTTTTGCAGTTGTCGGCCGAAGGGTGTTTGGGGTTGATCAGCGGACCGTTCCTTTAGGTTTGTCAAATGCTCAGATACGGAATTTTTCTCATGTGACATCACCGGGTTCCGGAGCGCGCTTGCGACCTGTGATCATGGCGCGCACAAGATTTTCATGATGTCGAATACCTGAGAAAATCACCCCAACGATATGTAGGCCGACAAGGAAGAGGAGAAGGTTGGCAAAGGCCTCGTGGAGGTCTTCAACCCACTCTTCACCCCAAAACATTGTGGTGGTGTACATCCAGCCGGTGATTGAGACGCCAATTAGCGCAAGGAGCAAAACTATGATCATTGCGCCGCCAGCGGGGTTGTGTCCCAGGTAGCGTTTTTCGCGTCCGTTCAACATATCGTTGAGATAACCAAGGATCGTTGAAGGGCTGGCGACAAACTGGCGAAAGCGGGCGTAGCGTGGACCAAACAGCCCCCACACCAACCGAAATGCAATCAGTGCGGCTGCAGCATATCCCGACCAGAGATGCAGATCATCCCATTCGTCGGCACTGATCCACGCCACCGTGAAGCTTAAAACAAGACTCCAATGGAAAATCCTTACAAGGGGATCCCAGACTTTCACGGTGGCGCTCATGGCTTAGTCCTTGATTTTTGTTTTTACGGGTTCGAACGTTTTGGGATCGAAGTAGACTTCGACCTTGCGGCCTTTTTCATCAATGGCATATGCCTCGTAGCAGCCGTCATCGAGTTTGATGCGTTTGACCTTCCAGCCTTCATCTTCAAGCTTTTTTTGCAGCGCTTCTCGTGGCTGCCAGTCTTTCATGGGCGTATTGCAACGGTCGCTGGCAAACGCCGAACCGGTACCGATGATCATAAGGGCCAGGGTTGGGAGAATAATTTTTCGCATTGTTTGAAATCCTCTTTTGTGTTGACGTTGGAGCAGATCATGCTCATGCGAGCTGACGGGCTCCTGAATATGATTAAGTTTTTTGTTCAGCTTCCTGTCAGGAACCGATGCTAGGCGTGGATACTTTGAAATTCGGAATATGAAATGCGCATATTGTTGGTTGAAGATGAGCCTAACCTTGGCGAGGCTGTGCGCGAACATATCGTTGCCGATTCACATGCAGTGGATTGGTTCAAGAGAATTGATGAAGCAGAAGATGCGCTCGCAACGACGTCGTATGAGCTTGTGCTTCTTGACCTTCATTTGCCCGATGGACGTGGACTTGACCTGTTAAAGAGATTGCGTGGGAATAATGATACGACACCGGTCATAATCATCACTGCACGGGACCAAATTTCTGATCGCATCGAAGGTCTTAATGAGGGAGCGGATGATTATCTTGTGAAACCCTTCAATCTCGATGAGCTTTCTGCGCGTGTCCAAGCGGTGGCGCGACGCTATAGCGGACATCCAAATCCTTTGTTCAAGGTCGGGCAGGTGGAGATAAACCAAGCCTCGCATGTGGTCCGCGTAGGTGGCAAAACCGTCGATCTGACATCGCGTGAATGGGCTTTGCTCGATCAGTTCTTGCGGCACACTCAAGCGGTGGTTTCAAAAAGCCAGCTTGAAGATGCGCTTTACGCTTTTGGATCCGAAGTGGAAAGCAATACCGTTGAAGTCTACATCAGCCGTTTGCGAAAGAAACTGGGCCGCGATATCATTCAGACAGTTCGCGGCATCGGCTATCGGCTAGAGGGTTAAGTCTTGGTCCGCTCAAGTATTTCCAGACGACTCATTCTCGCTTTGACAGGTAGCATCGTTGTTATGTGGCTGTCGGCGGCTGCGTTCGCCAGCCTTATCATGTATCACAGCCTGAATGAGGCTTTTGATAGTGCCATTCAAGAAACTGCGCAGAGACTTTTGCGCCTTGCTATCCATGATATTTATGATCGTGAGGATGATCATAAGGAGCCTCATGAAGTTTTTGGGGCCGATGTGGCCGAGCACGATGAATATTTGACTTATCAGTTGCGTGATGTACGAGGGCGCGTTTTGTTACGCTCGCACGATGCGCCAATCAAACCCTATCCTGCGCCCCTGAAAACAGGATTTGCACAATCGGAGACCCATCGTATCTACACGGAAGGCACTATCAGCGATACGATGTTCATTCAGGTGGCGGAACCGCTGTCTCATCGGCAGCAGGCTATTACCCGAAGTGCGCTCGCTCTATTCGCACCGCTTGTTCTTTTGTTGCCGTTGAGTGCTTTTGCAGTTGCCTGGATTGTTCGACAAGGCATGCGACCGGTGTATGAACTTCAGTATGCAATAAGCCAACGCGGTAAAGGCAATCTTTCGCCCATTGGGAATGAACGTTTGCCTGAAGAAATCGCGCCCATTGCAAATGCCGTAGACCGTCTTTTGGAGCGTATTCGTGCCACGCTGGATGCCGAGCGTGCCTTTGCTGCCAACAGTGCGCACGAGCTTAGAACGCCTCTGGCATCTGTATTGGCGCAGGTGCAGCGCTTGGCCACCTATATTGAAGAGGAAGGTTCAAAAGAGCGTATCGCTTTGATCGAATCTGATGTCAAACGATTGCGAGACCTTACTGAAAAATTGCTTCAGTTGTCACGTGCTGATGCGGGTGTCGCTCTGTCATATGAGACCGTTGACCTATTGCCGGCGCTTCGTCTTGTGGTGGACGAGTTGGCGCGCTCTGGCCAGAGAGAAAACCGGATACTTTTGGATGAAGGGGGACATGAGAAGCTTCTGGCGCGTATCGATGTTGACGCGTTTGCCATTGCCTTGCGCAACTTGTTAGAAAACGCACTTATTCACGGCAATGAAAATGAACCTGTCAGGGTCTTCCTCAAGGGTTCAAAAACGGTGCACGTTGTCAATTCAGGACCCGTTGTGCCGAAAGAGAAAATGGAGAAAATCAGGCGGCGGTTTGTTCGGGGTAATGGAAACAAGAAGGGGTCCGGTCTGGGGCTTGCCATAGCCGATACGATCATGCGCCAGGTGGGGGGACACATTGAATTGATCTCGCCAGCTTCTGATAGAGATGATGGCTTCGAGGCTGTTGTGCATCTGATTTGAAATCGGGTCCTCTAAATTGGACGCACAACAATTGTTTTGGTCCTGAAGGTAACGACACCTCTCCCTTCCCTGATTTTCGCTTTAGCAAAGAAGACTCATTCCCTTTGGAACTGTCTGGCTCCCCGGGCTTCTAGGTGGTCTGTGCGGTTAAGATGGTCCCTGTGTCTACGCCTGTGCTTTCAATGCCCTGCTCGCGCTCGTGGACCTTGATGATTTGTTTCACGAAGGCGACAAAGCCGCAGTCTGCGCAAGGTTCAGGGGGAAGCAGTGTGGCATCACAGACAAGGAATAAGAGGTATGTGGGAAGGTCCATTCGTTCCCACCCCATACCGTTTCGACTGTTGCTGCGGGTTTTTCAGCATAATTGCCAGCCGATCAACTGGAAGAGATGGTTGATGGCAGATCAGTCTCTTGCTCAAGTTTCTGGCCCAAGATTATGGGGATTTTCTAAATCATTGAAATTATTGGTGCCCCTGGCCCGACTCGAACGGGCACGTCCTTGCGAACAACAGATTTTGAGTCTGTCGCGTCTACCAATTCCGCCACAGGGGCTTGCTTGCCGTTCTTTTGAGCGACCATTGCAAGAGCGCGGACTATAACGACGGCTTCCGGTCCGTCAATGTGCAATGTCGTCAAAGTTGGCCGATGAGGCATTTTGGGCCGGAAAAAAC
Source organism: Alphaproteobacteria bacterium (assembly GCA_024275435.1). Taxonomy (GTDB): domain Bacteria; phylum Pseudomonadota; class Alphaproteobacteria; order Rhizobiales; family Hyphomicrobiaceae; genus JAJRZC01. Next base: position 1,438 of record JAJRZC010000214.1, on the reverse strand, counting down.
ATTAGGCAGCTTTGGCCTGGCCATCGACCAATTTCACGATGTCTGCCATGATATCGTTCAATTGAAAATCCTTGGGCGTATAAACGGCTGCGACCCCGAAGGATTTCAACTTGACGGCGTCATCTGGCGGGATAATGCCACCGACGATGACGGGGATATCGTCGAGTCCCTGCGCCCGCATCCTCTCCATGACGTCTTTCACGAGTGGGACATGACTTCCCGACAGGATCGATAATCCAACAACATGCACGGCTTCATCCAGTGCGGCGCGAACAATCTGCCCGGGTGTCAGTCGAATGCCTTCATAGACAACCTCCATGCCCGAGTCGCGGGCGCGCACGGCAATTTGTTCGGCGCCGTTTGAGTGACCGTCTAAACCCGGTTTGCCAACAAGAAATTTAATACGTCGGCCAAGCTTGTCAGATACCGCCTCAACCGTAGAGCGAATTTCGTCCAGTCGTCCACCCTCGCCAAGTTGTGCTGACTGGGAAACCCCTGTTGGGGCGCGGTATTCGCCGAAAACCTGACGCAACAATGAGCCCCATTCACCGGTGGTCACGCCGGCCTTGGCACAAGCGATGGACGGCTCCATGACATTGCGACCTTCCTTGGCGGCGGCTTCCAGTTCGCTAAGCGCGCTTGCTACATCTTTTTGGTTGCGGTTTTCACGCCATGCCTTCAGGCGCTCGATTTGCTCGCGTTCAGCGGCCGGGTCGACAACCATGATGGCGCCCTCGCCAGCAACCAGAGGGGATTCTTCGGTTTCCGTCCACCGGTTCACACCGACGACAATTTGTTCGCCGCTTTCGATTTGAGCCAGGCGTGTCGAATTGCTCTCCACGAGGCGGCGTTTCATGTAATCGATTGCGGAAACAGCGCCACCCATTTTCTCAATTGTCTTGAGTTCTTCCCGGGCTTCTTCCTTCAATGCGTCAACTTTTTTGGTAATTTCGGTGGAGCCGTTGAAAATATCGCCATATTCGAGAAGGTCCGTCTCATAGGCCATGATCTGCTGCATGCGAAGTGACCATTGCTGATCCCATGGACGTGGAAGCCCAAGGGCTTCATTCCAGGCGGGAAGTTGAACGGCGCGTGCGCGTGCATCTTTGGAAAGCGTTACGGCGAGCATCTCGATCAAGATGCGGTAGACGTTGTTTTCCGGCTGCGGTTCTGTCAAACCCAGTGAGTTGACCTGTACGCCGTAACGGAACCGCCGGAACTTCGGATTTTCGACGCCGTAACGTTCGCGCGCAATTTCGTCCCACAATTCGGTGAAGGCCCGCATTTTGCAGATTTCTGTAACGAACCGCATTCCCGCATTGACAAAGAATGAGACACGACCGACGATTTTCGGGAAATCTTCAGGGGGGACTTCACCAGATGATTTCAGTGTATCGAGAACCGCTTGTGCTGTGGCCAGTGCATAGGCGAGTTCCTG
>JAJRZC010000213.1 GCA_024275435.1 Alphaproteobacteria bacterium | reverse complement strand
GTTTATCACCGCGAGGTTGTTATGATTGAATGGATCGTCGGTGCGCTAGTTTTGGGTGGACTTCTTTCTGCTGGCTCCAAAAAGTGAAAAAAAACTACCCCAATTGTGCGCCGCCCAAGCAGAACACGGATTTCTGATGCGGCATTGAGCGATGACGAACAGCTAAGATATGCAAGCTGGAAGCGCGAGTGGAATTCAACTGTTGATAGATCGCAGTGGATTCCCAAAAGCAAAGCCTCGCAGATTATCAAGCAGTTCCCCTTTCCGACGGATGACAGCAATACCTTCCTAATCCCCCGCAAAAATGAGCGCCTTGAAAAGGCACTGGTGGTAGAATTCTCCAGCCACAACGATAAATTTTTAGCTGCTCAGAAAGTGAAATTGGCGGCATTCTTTTCGTCGGTCGAAAGCAACCCACTGACAGCAGAGCAGATGAACAGCTGCATTTGCATGGATGACGCCGTGCAGATCGTTGCAGCTGCGGGTTCAGGTAAAACATCCGCGATGGTGGCGCGGATTGGCTATATGCTGCAAGAAGGTTTGGCTCGGCCTGAGCAAATACTCGTTCTTGCATTCAACAGGTCTGTCAAAGAAGAGCTGGAGGCCCGCATAAAAGAACGCCTTGCTGGACAGGGCGATGTTCACAAAGTAACGGTCAAAACATTTAACGCGTTCGGCCTTGAGGTGATCGGAAAAAGCACGGGGCGAAAGCCTAGGCTCGCAGACTGGCTTGGTACGGGGCAAGATATCCAAGCTATTACTGAAATCATCGAAAACCTAAGGCTGCGCGACCCTAAGTTTGCCTTAGACTGGGATATGTTTCGGACAGTTTTTGGCCGTGATGCTGGCGATTGGGATAAGATAACCCAACCTGATGACGATGGGCGCAGAACGTCAGCAATAAGGACCGCTGACGGGAAACTCGTTAAAAGCAACGAAGAGCGGATGATCTCTGATTTCTTATTCTATCACGGCGTAGATTATCAGTATGAAAGGCCTTACGAGCACGACACGGTCACGGAAGACCATTCGCAATATCACCCCGATTTTTACTATCCTCGCATTAAGCTTTATCACGAGCACTTCGCCCTCAATGCCAGCGGCAATGCGCCAGCCCATTTCACAGGGGACTATGTTGCAGGCGTTCATTGGAAGCGGAAGCTTCACGATGAACGACAGACACAGCTTTTTGAGACCACATCAAATGGCATTAGGAACGGCGATGACCTACTCAGGCTAAAAGCCGAGTTGGAAGCGCGCGGCCTAAAGATGGTTTTCGACGGAAAACGCAAAGCTACAGGGCAAGAACCGATCCCTACCAAACAACTCGCCTCAACTATTCGGGCGTTTCAACAGCACGCTAAAAGCAACGGGCTAAGCCTGAATGATCTCCGCAAAGCCATTTCCAATGCAGAAGATGGGCATAGGGACCGCCTTACACGTTTTGTCGATCTCTATGCGCGAATAGCCGATGAATGGCAAAAATGCTTGAGAGCAGAAGAAAGCGTCGATTACGACGATATGTTGCTGATGGCAATTGAGCATATCGAAAACGGGAAATTCCAAACCCCATACACGATGATTTTGGTGGATGAGTTTCAGGATACTTCACAAGCCAAATTACGGCTCCTGAAAGGCTTGAAGAAAAGCGCGGGAGCATCTTCAAGCTTAGGTGTTGTCGGCGATGACTGGCAGGGCATCAATCGCTTTGCTGGGGCCGATATTTCGGTCATGGTGAATTTCCAAACCACGTTCGAGCATTCAACGCAGCTAGTTTTAAGCAAAACCTTTCGCTGCCCGCAGTTATTGTGCGACGCATCTAGCGAGTTTATCCAGAAAAACCCAACACAAATTCGAAAAAAGGTTGAGACGAATAACACCTATGCGAAAAATCCGCTGCATGCCTTTGCCGCTGACAATTTGGCTTCTGCGTTAGAGCGGCTTGAAAACGATTTAAGAAGCCTGTTCGGCTATGCTCGGGATGGACAGTTGAACTTGCCTGATGGCGCGAAGGCCCGCGTTATGCTTCTTGGCCGATATCATAGAGACAAACCCGCAAAAATGAACGCATGGGTGAGAGCGTTTGCCCGCCATTTGGACCTGAGTTTTTCAACTGCACACGCGGCAAAAGGGATGGAGGCCGATTATGTGATGATCCTTAACGTCACTGAAGGCTTGAAGGGCTTTCCCAGCCAAATTGTAGACGACCCCGTGCTACAGCTTGCGATGCCGCAACCCGATACATTCCCATTGGCAGAAGAGCGGCGGCTCTTTTACGTTGCGATTACGCGTGCTCGACGCCAGACAAGGATTTACTCGCTGGCGGAAAAACCTTCGCGCTTCCTCGTTGAGCTTGCAAATGATGGCCATTTGAGAATTGAAACTGAACATAGTTATCTGAAACTATGCCCGAAATGTGGGGACGGGACGTTAAAACAAATCGTTGGGAAATTTGGCCCGTTCGAAGCCTGTAGCGATTATCCTCGCTGCGACTTTAAGCGGAACCTTTTGAGCAGCGCAAAAAATCGCACGAAAGGGGCGTCTCAATCCGTTCGCTTATCTTCTCCCATTGCCGAAGGCGCGACGTGTCCAACATGTGGACGCGGGCGCATGGTTATGCGGAAAGGGAAGTTTCTAGGCTGCTCTTCATTTCCGCGTTGTAGGACAACTGCTGCGATAGCGCCACCGTAACTATTAACGTGTACAAGCTTGTGGCCTTGCGATCTTTGCCGTCATCAACATGGATCAGCATTCGGTCACTGTCGATATCTACGATTTTGAGATGGCATAACTCTACAGCCCGAAGCCCCGCACCATAGCTGATGCCCAAAGCCGCACGGTACTTCAGACCAGGTCCGAGGACCGCTGCCAGCAGATCACCGATCTCCTCCACACTTAACACAACCGGTAATTTCCTCGGTTTGCGCCGGAACTGCATGTACCGCTTCATCTCTTCACGCCCGCAAGTCACGCCGAAGAATAACCCGAGGGAGACGATTCGCGTGTTAAACGTTGCGGTCGAAACTTCGTCATCCGTCATATGGAGCTGATAGTTTCGCAATTCATCCGGTGTGGCCGTATCCGGCGAGTGTCCGAGGAATGTTGCAAAGTGTTTGATGGCACGTATATGGCCCTTTTGGGTCAACACACCAATTCCACGAATGCGCATATCTTCCGCTGCCCGGCAGGGTATTGCGCGGCAATGTCCCGAGAGAGATCATTCGCTGGCGTAGCGGTGTTGTTTTTATCCTTCTTCATAGGGTCCTCCGTCTGATGTTTGAGAAAGACCCAATCATCAGGGCAAACCCTCAAAACACAAAACGACAGGCGATCAGGATGCCTAACGCCAGCCAAAAGCGCCAGTGCCGCGCGAGCGGCTTAGTCCTCCCGCCCAAATCGACCAAATGATAAAATTTCTTTTGGAATAGTACCGTGAGACCTCAGCATAACTTGAGGATTCCCAATGTTGGCAATATTTGGTAGCTTTGGTCATGCAAAAACCATTTATCAGCCAGCCCGAACTTTTTGTCACGACGAGCGACCTCGATCATCCAGCCCTTCATG
>JAJRZC010000212.1 GCA_024275435.1 Alphaproteobacteria bacterium | reverse complement strand
TGCTGGTGACAATATTTCAACGATCACGGATGACGATAGCCGATTGGTCAAAGTCACGCTGTCACAATCCGATTCGGCTCCGGGCGAGCGCAACAGTGATGAGTTTGATCGTCAATATCGCTTGATACGCATGGATGAGCTCGAACAATGTCCTTCAACGAAATTCAAACTTCAACCAGATTCGTTACTTATTTCCCACTTGTGCAAACGCTTCGTCAACCGAAAGAAAAAATCTGAATATCGTAAGCACCTTGTGGAATGGTTGAAGCAACTCAACGAGGAGGATCAGGCGAACGAGAATAACACCATCGACGGTTTGAAGGGCATTCTGCGCCGTGCAAAGCTTTCTGACGAGCTAACCGAACGGTTAGCACAATCTGTGATCGACGACCCAAAGTTCAAGCCGAAAATCGACAAGGCGCTAGAGAAGCGAATCAAAGAAGAAGTCGAAAATCGTAAGGCGGAAATCGAAGAAAAGGCACAAGAAGACGCGAAAGAAGCGACAACAATCGTCGAGGGTTTGAAAAACGAAAAAAATAAACTGACCGAAGACCGTAACCAATTAGCCTCTAATATCGAAAAGCTGAAAAAGGAAAAAACCAGACAGGAATCCCGTATTTCAAAGGTAGTGGATCGAGCAAATAAAAAGTTAGCGGATGGAAAAGAGGACATTTTGGCTGAACTGATCGTATTGGAGCCTTTGCTTCAGTCGCTCGCTTCCATCAACGGTTCGGCAATTGCTCAAACCGAAAAAACCGCTGTCTCCCATGAACTCGATACTACGAAGGTTGAACCCCAAGGAAAAGCACTCGATGAACATGATTTCGCAACAGACCGTTTGCTTCAAACATTGCTGTATCACGGGTGCGAGATAAGAAACACCCATTCCGATTCCGAGCTCTTTCACGCTTTGATCGTGAGCTGCCGTTTGATTGGCATACCACATGTTGGTTGGGCCGCTGCATATGCCCAAGCAATGGGCGGTTCTGCCCAGTTGTTACCGATTACAGTCGAGCCGGACTGGATTTCATTTCGCGATGTGGACAATGGGCCGATCGGAAGGGCTTGGCGGCAAGCCCTCAGTCATCCCGACCGCCTGTTTCTAATTGTGCTTGACGGCATCGATCGTTCACCATCGCATGCCTGGTTTCGGCCCTGGATCAATATTATCGCCGGATGGAGCAAGACATTACCCGGTGACACTGGGTTGGACTGGCCGGAAAACCTGAGATTATTCGTAACGGAGGAGAACAGCCAGGCATGTTTTGAATTACCGGATGACGTGCGGAATTGGATTGTCTGGTTTGAGTCAGAAGCAGAGGATAGCCCGACAGTTCTGGATAACACAAACACCAATCCGGGATATCTACCGTTCGATGCATGGAGATTGGGTGAACCCGACGACAGTGGCGCTATGCCTGACCATTTATGTAAAGAAATCGATTTGGAACTTAACCGCGAATCCGGTCCAATGCGCCGTCATCTCGTGAACCGGCTTTACAAAGTGCTGGGTCGGCTCAATAAAGAAAAAGACCGCATCCAATCCATAATCGAGTGGCTTCTGCGGGATTGGAAGACAAAAAGCGAAGAACAAACATGAACCGCTGGGATGCATTACTAGGCTGGCTGGATGAGCGCGGCGAGACCGACTGGGAACGGGTAAAAAGAGCCAGCAAAGCGCTCTCAGCGACCAGGCACGTTGAGCAACCGGAATGGGACGGAGCACATTGGTCGCCCTGGAAACATGCAGATTTCTGGGCCAAGCCGCTGATTCAAATCGGACACGCCGAATACATCGAAGCAGAAAAGAAAGTAATGGTTTGCCCGAAAGGCATGGTCTGGCTCGAAGACGACCAACGCGCCATCTTGTTCGGATATTGGCGGGAAGATGATAGAGATGCGCTGAAACGGTTTGATTTGAGAATCACTGAAGACCCGCCTGAAAAAGGGCCAACATGCTGGTCTGTTTCCGGCAAGGCCGACAGAATCAAGCAGGCAGCGCGACATCTTGGTGTTTGGTTGTCACCCGACCCAGGAGTCTCGATTCTTGAAAAGTTGCCTGTTATTGACAAACTTCTCATGGGTTTACAGAAAGATGACTCGCCTTGTGACGGAAATTGGGAGCGGCTTTTCTTTGATGACCATCAATGCAAGTGGAAAAACACTCCCCAGCCATTTTCAGAGCCCGGCCTGTATCGACGCCGACACGGTCAATGGCGGTACGTTTTAACACACGATGATCATACACGCATTGCCCTGGTTACCAAAGATCAGCGATCGGCTGCCGTTTGGAGCTGTTTTGAGTCACGCATTTGCCGGTTTGACGCAGATCATCAAACGTTATTGATCCCGGCTGTGTACGAATTGCCCTTATTGGTAACACGCGCATTGATAGCTCGAACAGCGCAGATTCCTGGACGGGTTCAAGTCGATAACAAGAACTGGTTGCAATTTAAGGACGTAGACCAACATAAAGCTCAGCAAGTCGCTCGAATAATGCGATGCAATCTTGATTACGGAAGCCCGGTAATATGAATTTCGAATCCATGAATGACCCGATCGGCCTGACAGAAAGACTGACCGATATCTATCTGAAATATATTGACAGTACCATGCCATTTCGGGACAAGGTATTGCATGTTGAACGTCAGCAACTCTTGCGTGAACCCGGCCGAGTGTGGCAACAACCCCGGATCGAGTTTATTCGGCGCTATAACGAGGATTCGTATCTGAAAGACGCGTGTTCCAAGCTGGGGATTTCGCAGGACTTGGCTGAGCTGGCCGCCTGTGGGCTGTTCCCTGGTGATCGCAAACTGTACAAACACCAATTCGATTCACTGAAAGCTGTTGTTAAAGACCACAAACACCTTGTCGTGACCACCGGCACGGGTTCTGGTAAGACAGAGTGCTTTTTGCTCCCGTTATTTCATTATCTGGTGAAGGAATCGAGAAAATGGAAAGACACCAAGCGTCCTCGCGCCATGCGCTCCCTGATACTCTACCCATTGAACGCGCTCGCGGAAGATCAGATGATCCGCCTGCGTACCGCACTCGACAGCCCGGATGCACGCAGCTGGTTCGAGCAAAAGAGAAAGGATTGTGTGTATTTCGGTCGGTATACGGGGAGCACGCCTGTTCCTGGTCGCCAATCCAGCAAAAACAAATCCAAACAGACTGCGGAAAGAGAGCGGCTGGAGCAACAAGCTGAGTCAGTCGCGAACAATGAACATCTCAGATTTCAGTTTCCGAGTCTTGATCCGGATGGCGCTGAACTTTGGGACCGCTGGTCAATGCAGGAAACGCCACCGGATATTCTGATCACGAACTACTCGATGCTGAACATCATGTTGATGCGCAGTATCGAAGCAGGGATTTTCGATGCAACCCGCGACTGGCTGGCCGCAGATGAGTCACACATTTTTCACCTGGTCGTTGACGAGCTTCACACCTACAGAGGTACGGGTGGAACCGAAATCGCCTTCTTGATCCGATTGTTGCTCGACCGGCTCGGCATTACCCCCGATTCACCGCAAGTACGCTTTCTGGCATCCTCAGCGTCATTTACCAAAGAGCAAGGCGCTGCGTTCCTCAAACAATTCTTCGCAGTTAACGCAGATCGCTTCGAAATTGTAGAACCGGAAAACGAAAAGGGTGACCCCGATGCGGTATCGACACTCAGAAAGCACATCAAGGCGCTGGAGGAACTGGTCAATTCTTCAGAAGCATCACTCCATGAGCGCTTGCTTACTACGCTAAAGTCCGTATCCCCAACCTCATCACTACCAACAACCGTTGCTTGCTTGGCGAATCAAGTTGTAACAACAACGGGTCTTCTCAATGCGGCGTTGGAAGGGCATCAGCATCCGGAAACGATTGAGGAGCTACAACAGCGTCTGTTTGAAACGAACGATGGGACAGAGCTGACCAAAGCGGCTCTGCAGTTACTTGCGACGGCGCGTATTGGCGACGCTGCTTCCGACCCGGCCCCTTTGCCATTCCGGTTACACCTCTTTTATCGCAATATCAACGGGCTTTGGGCCTGCGCGAACCGGGATTGCGAACACGTTTCCAAGCCGTCGGAAAACCGGACTGTTGGAAAGCTCTATGCAGCGCCGAGGCTGGTCTGCGATTGTGGCTCTCGTGTTTTGGATGCGCTCATCTGTTCGCAGTGCGGTGAAGTTTATTTAGGCGGGTACCGCGCGAAAGACGAGGACGATCGCTTTACAATGGTTCATGATCAGCCTGATCTCGAAACGCCGAATGCAATGGGGAGGGATCGGTTTTATGATCGCTACGCCGTTTTCTGGCCGACAACGGGTGACGAACCATTGTGTGCCACAGAATGGATCCAGAGCATTCGAGTGGATGGTAATAAAATTGAGTTGAAGCGACGCTGGACGAAGGCGTTTCTGGATCCGGTGACAGGGGATGTTGATCACGGCACTATGCTGGAAGATGGACCTAATGGCTGGCTTTACCAGATACGTCTCAACAACCAGCCGGGAGAGGTTTCTCGTCTTCTGGCCGCAATGCCCTCGCGGTGTTGCCGCTGCGATGAAGACTGGACTCGCGTCGGTAAAGAAGATGTTGTCACCATCGAGGAAATCGCCAGTCCGATCATGCGGCATCGCACCGGATTCCAAAAAGTCAATCAGGTTTTGGCGGATGCATTGATGCGCGAGCTCCAAACCCATCCTGATGAATTAACCCGAAAGATCGTCGTGTTTACAGACAGCCGGCAAGACGCGGCAAAGCTTTCCGCAGGGGTTGAACTCGACCACTACCGGGATCTGGTTCGCCAGACGCTCTTGCAGGGACAGCAGGCACTTGGAGGAGACCTTGAAGGATTTCTACGAGTTCTCGATGATCGAGCCAGCGCTAAACCCGAAGATATCGAGGCCTTTAAACGATTCCGGGAAGAGCGACGAAAAGACGCCGATTTACTTCAGGACAAGAAAGATGGCTTTCTTACATCAGACGAAGATCGGAAACGGGCAGAGGAATTACGTCAGTCGATAAGTGGATCATATCGATTGACGGCGTTGGCCGGAAGAGTCGAGTCTTCGCTGATACAGCTTGGGGTAAGTCCGGCGGGACCCACCCAATCGCTGTCAACGCGAGACAACAAGTCCTGGTCGGCTCTTTATGACTGGTCTGGCTCAGATCGTCCAGTTTCAGCCAAACAAACAAGCGATCTAAACCCCGCGGATCGCAGTTGGTTTGAATCCGTACAAGATGAATGCAGGCGTAACTGTATTCGAACGCTTTTCTCACACAAACGAAAGTCGATCGAAGCGCTTGCCTTGGGTGTCGTTACCATTTCCCCAAACCTGACTCCGCTGCGAGTAACCGGGCTATCACCTGAACAATCCCGGCGTTTGCTTGACATTGCGATTCGCATCCTTGGTGAACGTTTGCGGTTTGAATTTGTGGATTATGCCTACAACTTAACAAAGTTTCCAGCGCCAATCCGTAAGTATCTGGAGGCGGCCGGATTCCCGGGTGCTCAATCAATGTTGAGTGAACTCCAACAAGAAATGATCAAGCAGGGTTTGTTGACAGACACGATCAAGTTAATTGACGACAAACTGTTCTTGCAACCTTCAAATAACCAATCACCTGTTTGGGAATGCCTGCAGTGTGGTCTGAAACATCTCCATCAAGGGCTTGGCGTCTGCGTCAGCTGTTTTCAAAAGCTCCCTAAAAAAGCAACCATGACCGCGGGGCAATCGGAGGAGGACTACTACGCTTTTTTGGCATCGCCTGAGGTTAAACCGTTTCGACTTCATTGCGAAGAACTGACCGGGCAAACAAACAAAGACGAGGCCGGAATGCGCCAGCGGCATTTCCAGAATTTGTGTCTTCAGAACGAGAACGAACGCGTTGACAGTATCGACCTGCTTAGCGTCACCACGACAATGGAGGCCGGTGTTGATATCGGGGCGCTGCTCGCTGTCATGTTGGGAAATGTGCCGCCACGGCGTTTCAATTACCAGCAACGGGTTGGGCGGGCGGGACGTCGCGGAGCAAGCTATTCAATTGCGCTGACAGTTGGACGCGGACGCAGCCACGACGACACTTACTTTGCTGATCCGTTGCCGATGATTGCAGGAAACCCACCTGCTCCGTATCTGGATATGCAGAGAGAACGAATCCTGCAAAGGATGCTGAATAAGGAGCTGTTACGCAGAGCGTTCGAAAGCATTAACGGCTCATCCAATGAAACCGGCGTTAGCGAGGCTGGCCCACAGATTCACGGTGAATTTGGAACTGCCGGCAACTGGCAATCGTTTGCAAAAGGCGTCGCTACCTGGATTCAGCAAAATGGGTCTGAAGTTAAGCGAATCCTTGACACATTGCTCGCCGGTACTCAATTGCACAACCACCGCGAAAAATTGTTAAAAAGCACTCAAGAGGAATTGGTTGATCGAATCGGAGTAATTGCGGCAGATGATACCAGCTTTATTCAGGACAGCTTGAGCGAGCGGCTCGCCTTTGCCGGTGTACTTCCAATGTTTGGCTTCCCGACACGGGTCCGCAACCTCTACATTGGAGAGCCCTCTCGATTACCCTCCAAAGAAGTCGTTGACCGGCCACTGGAAATAGCGATCAGTCAGTTTGCTCCGGGTAGTGAAACAATACGCGACAAACAAGTCCTCCGGTCAGTCGGAGTTGTTGATTACAAGCCGAATCATCCTCGCCCGAAAATGGTGGATGGGCGCGGATGGCAATCCCGTTGTGGTGTTTGCCGCCATTGTCAGGCATTGGTTCAGGAACCTTGCGAAGTCAAGCACTGCCCCGTCTGTGACTCAAAGAAACGTTATTCAATTGTGGACGTTTGGGAACCACACGGTTTTCAAGTGGAACCAGCTGGCTTGCCGGATTTCAATGGACGCTTTGAATGGCAGCCACGCTCGACGATTGCTCGAATGGATTGCCAACCGGCAGGCGGATTCAATCGACTGCCCGGAACAGCGCTTGAAATCAAGTCGAACGCCAATTTGTCTGTACTGACCGTCAACGACAATAACGGTCGGCTTTTCCAGTTTCAGCGACACCGTTTCAAAGAGGCCTGGGTTGTCGCAGAGCATCTCAAACGTGACTGGCGGGGAAAAGTAAAAGATGACTCACTGATTGAGACCGCTTTGGTGGCAAGAAAAAACACTGATGTTCTTCTGTTACGAGTCAATCCTGATAATCCCGATATCAATCTTGATCCGCTTGATTTCGCGAATGGCGCTGCGACGAGAGCAGCGTTCCTGTCACTTGCCAACCTGATCCGTCGACAAGCGTGTCTGGCGCTTGACGTGGAAGCCGATGAGCTATGCGTGGGTGTGCGCCCGGTTGCTGGAGAAGCGGAGCGATTTTTTGAAATTTACCTGGTCGATACACTGGAAAATGGCGCTGGTTACTGTGCTCATCTGGGGCAGCCAGAAGTCTTCCGCGAACTCGTTCTGGAACCACTCCTGGCAGGAGGCAAAGCAAATGAGCGACTACTCGCGCATGCGGAACGTTGTGATAGCTCATGTTACGACTGCCTGCGCGATTACGGCAACGCAGCCGAGCACACATTGCTCGATTGGCGTCTGGGTTTAGACCTGCTTCGAATGGCTGCCGAGGAAAACTGCGGAATACCAAAACTTGATGGATACTGGGAAAAGGTTGTCGAACGCGCAGCTCACGCGCTCAAGAATGGTATTCAGGATGCTCGTATCGAAAAACATGACGGCCTGACGTGCGTGATTGAGAGGAAGCAACTCTGTGTAGTATTGGTTCATCCGTTCTGGCAATCATACTATTCACCTTTACAGGCTTTGGCTGACAAATTAGGAGTTAACGTCAACCAGCTGCCGCTAGCAAATGTTTACGATTCAACTCGGCGCCCAGGCAAGGTACTCAGTGAACTGAGACAAAAGCAAATTGAATGGATATTCGTTGAAGACATCTCGTCACAAACAAGTGTGGCGGATAAACCAGCATTGAAGTTTTCCGACCTGCCCGATGCCATTCCACGCTCAGGCACGTTTCGCCTGATCATGGAAGATGATCGACTAGATCGATATGCAGCAAAGGGCAAGTCACTGGTTTTTAGAAAAATAGGCAAACGCAAAAGGAATCGAGAGGAACTGCGCTCGCGTATCTTATTGGTTCAATCTACGATGAACAGCGATCAATTTCTTGTCGGTCAATTTGATTTCTTTCCCAAGCAAGACGCTGATGGTGTTGTGACTGAAATTATTGTGACGCTCCGCCCCCAAAGCAACGGTGGCTACCCAGCGCATCAATGGACAGTGCCAATTAAACGTTGGCCGAAAGATTTTGTGCCGCTTGCATTTCTGGATTCATAGGTAAAAGATATTGGGAAATATGCAAGAAATCGTGGGAAGACTTGTGCCTGAAGTTGAATGGTATGTATTATATTGTTTAAAATAGACATTTTAAGGAATTATAAAACAACTGTTGATACGTTGGAGAGTGTAATTACAGAGATATTATTCTGGTTCCCAACGCTCCAGCGTCACTGCCATTAAGATAAAATATACATATAATCAGTAGGTTGAGTTAGGTGCGCATCACCAGCACAGGTTAAATTTTTGACAAACTACGAGCGCACCGTAACCCAACAAAACATGCATGCTGAAAAACTCATTGTTGGGTTACGATGCGCACAGAATCTGTTGATATTTTAACCGATTA
>JAJRZC010000211.1 GCA_024275435.1 Alphaproteobacteria bacterium | reverse complement strand
TTTAGAAATTATAACTTTCGCCTTGGGTGAATTTTTTCGTTCCGTGGCGCATAGCCTAGTCAGCAAAATACCGAGGCATTTGCAGCATTGTGACACTTACCACCGAGGTAGCGCTGGTTGCGCTTGCAGCCACGTTTGGCGTCGTACTTTGTTGGAGCAAGGTTTTTGCTTACCGGTTTTTTCTTTGTGACGGGACGCCGCTTGGTTCGTGGGCAGCCTGATATATTTACACCGCAGCGATTTAGCATAGAGCACAGCGTCTTACGGCTACCATTCAGCTGAAATGTTGCGGCGAAAGGAGGCGCCGAAATTGTCATGGTCTTTGCGGACATCATATCTTTTACGGCGTCATTGTCTGGGCTGATCAATCCACGATCCGAGTAAATTGTTAGCTCCTCGTTTTGTGCTGACCAGGAACCAGTAGCTTGCTTGATTTCTCCGCCGTTGGAGAACTCGACACGGATGTTGCCAAGGTTGGGTGATTCTGTTGGTGGTGGTGCGAGGGTAGGGTCTTGCACTGCTGAGTTGCGTGCAAGCTTGGCTCGTCGGGGCTCAAACGCCTAGAGATGTCATGTTGGTGAGCACTTCGACGTCGGCGTCAGCTAACTTTTCTAAGATGACAAAATGTCAGACTTAGATGGCGGAATGTCCTGACATTTTGTCAGGACAGCCCAGATATACTCTCCTTTCTGACAACTCAAAAATCAATTTTCATACGTAAATACATGACGTTAGTGGTTCTTCCGCTTGCTGGCATGAGGTTTGCTTTTGTTATTAATGTTAACGATTTAATTCGCGGAACAGAAAGCAATGAAACGAGCTTTGTTTGTGATTGCCGTCGTCCCACTCGCGTTCTTTGTCGGTTCGGAAGTTCAAGCTCAAAGTGTGATCCAGCCGGGGATCGCCGGAATGACTCCAGACCGTCGACCTGAGGGTGCCCCCGTCATTACCGAGACTGGAATGACGATGTTTGGACTTGCAGTGGCGTTGCACGGAATTAGCGAACCGATTCCTAAGAACCTCGATTTTCTAGATGACCAAGGCGCTTGGTTCACGCCTTTCATTCACCCTGGAATGACCGGTGTCTATGACATTCGAAAGTTTCACAAGAGCGGATCGTGATTTTACACAGATTGGTTCCAAACACGACTGCGAAAGAGGAGAGGTAAGACGGACCGACTGGGAAAATGAGGGAATGCTTCATCGCGCTTTTTTATTAACCGCGCGGCAAAGGGGTTCTCGTGCAATGCGCGAGATGAGCCGGGGCAAGTGCCCCAAAATGCAGTGCTGAATCTGACAGGGTTAGCTGGAAAAGGTTGTGCGCTGGATACCAAGAGGATTTGGAGGAACTAAAAATGAAACGAAGTTTGGCAATGCTGTTGGCTGTGTCCGTCTCGGCGATCGTAGTCGTTGGTTCGGCGCAAGCTGAGCAAAAAGGTATGTCGGGCATGAGCGGCATGAGCGGCATGAGCGGTATGCAAGGCATGCAGGGAATGGGCGGTATGGCCGGACCTGGTTGGACATGCGCTGAGTGGGCTGCACCCGGTGCAATGGGAATGGGCGGTATGTCCGGCATGGGTGGAATGTCTGGCATGGGCGGCATGTCCGGCCAGAAGGGCATGAGTGGCATGGGTGGAATGTCTGGTATGGGCGGCATGTCCGGCCAGAAGGGCATGAGCGGAATGAGTGGCATGCAGGGTATGGGCGGAATGGCCGGGCGTGGTCTTACCTGTGTTCGTTGGGTCCGGTCCGGTGGCATGGGCGGAATGTCCGGAATGTCCGGAATGTCTGGTATGGGCGGTATGTCCGGTCAGAAGGGCATGAGTGGTATGGGCGGAATGTCTGGAATGTCCGGCGACAAATCCAAAAAGAAATAAGCGTCATGCGCCTTGGCGGGGTTTGGGGCACCTGTTGGATATTTCAGGCCTCGCCAAGATCGCTTCTCAGTTAGGGGGAGGTATGACCATCTTGCCACAAAACTTTAAAGTGTTTCTGGGAGTCATTGCAGGGTGTTTGCTGGCGGTTGCTATTGTTTTTTATGCCACTCACAATTCTGGAGATGTTTCCGATACTGGTGTCCCGTCCAGCCTTATTGGCGCGACTTCATCGGACTCAATCAAAGCCCAAAAGAAGCCTACGCTTAAGAAACCACAGCAACAGCAACTGCAATCTCTGTCCAATGACAGTGCCACGTCTACGACTGTAGTTCTTCCAAAAGAACCTGTGCCAAGAGCACGTTATTTATCGGCCAAATGGGATGCCATACACTTCAAGCCGGCGATCGACAAAGCAACAAATGCGCAATGCCTTTCCTGTCATCACGAAATCATCACGCATAGAGTACGCGATGTTTCGCCTGCCGGACTAAGATCATCTCAGGCAAAGGCATGGTATCAAACACTCGATACTTACACTGGAGACCAGGTTAGTTTTCACAAACGTCATCTAACATCGCCCTTTGCTAAAAAGGTCATGAACCTAAAGTGCAACTTCTGTCATCAGGGAAACGATCCGCGCGAAGAAACCGGACGTTCGAGCGCAACGACTGTAATGCTTGGTGATTTTACGATGCGCAAGACGGTAAATCCTGAAAAAAGTTGTCTGATGTGTCATGGGAAATTTCCGTCTGCGAACATGGGGCTCGAGGGAACCTGGGCTGAGATGCGTGAAGGGTTTGAGGATGAGGAAACCCGTAATGGTTGCCTCATTTGCCATCAAGAAGACTTCAGAACTGTCCGACATAAAGTCAACTTCTTGAATGCCAAGGCGATAGAAGATCTTGCCCAAAAAGGTACTTCGGATGTTTGTCTGGGCTGTCACGGTGGGCGGGCTTGGTATCGCACCAGCTATCCCTATCCGCGCCACCCTTGGCCAAACATGCCCGAAGAAACACCCGAGTGGGCAAAAGACCGCCCGAAAGTATCCGCACCTCAACATCAGATAAGCACAAAGTAACGAGTTTGAAGCCGACTTTCTTTGACCCTGTCAGCTACTCAGACAAAAAAGGGAGAGCAGAAAATGGAAATGAGAAAGTAATCACTCGTTGTTGCATTCCTATTGGTGGCTTTTCTGTCGGGATTCATTTCTGGCTGCACGGAAGAAAAGAAAACTCAAAAAAACCAAAGTGAACCACCGGCAACACAACAGGATCAACAGGGCATGAGCGGCATGTTAGGTGAATAATTATTGATGGAGACAGACTCGGGCCAACAGGTAGATGATCTTTGAAATCGTCACATGTCGGGTTTGTTTCAAACTCTCAGGTCAAAGGCTCAATTAGAATAACGATGGCGCTAAGGAACAAGAATGATGGTCGAGCGGACGAAAGCTGATAACAAACGCGAATCGCTTTGGAGAGCAGGACTCAATCCGAATAGGCGGAACTTTCTAAAAGGTAGCACAGGCTTCGTTGCCGTTGGTGCTGCAGGGTTAGGGCCTATTGCGACAAGTGAAAAGGCCAAGGCATTCGCCTATGAGCCCTATCCACGTGATGATGACCTTACGACCGTTGTGACCAGTTGCGCGCATAATTGTGGCTCACGTCATATGCTCGTTGCCCACAAGAAAGGCGACGTCATTGTCAGATTGTCAACGGATGATGGGCGATACCAGAAAGACGGAAAGTTTGGAAAAGACACCGAAGATCAACCTCAATTGCGTGCCTGTTTGCGAGGGAGATCTTACCGATCTCGGATTTATTCACCGGAGCGATTGCTCTACCCAATGAAGCGGGTGGGCCCACGTGGAGAGGGAAATTTCAAACGCGTCAGCTGGGATCAAGCACTCACCGAGATCGCTGAGCGAATGATCTACCTACAAGGGAAATATGGGCCTACCGCACTGCTCGATCAATCCTATGCTGGTGCCTCTTACGGCGTTTTACATAAGTCTGATCAAATAGAGGGGTTGCTTGCTCGCTTCCTTGGCATGTTCGGCTGCCGCACAAATTCCTGGTCTGTTCCCTCATATCAGGGCACTATCTTTTCGTCGCGAATGACATTCGGCACTATCGAGGACGGCAATGAGGATGATGCGTTTGCCCATTGCAAGCTGATGATAATGTGGGGCTGGAATCCAGCCTACACGTTCCACGGTGGCAATACGTTTTATTACATGCGGCTTGCCAAACAACGTGGCTGCAAGTTTGTGTGTGTTGATCCTCAATATACGGATTCTGCAGCATCCTATGACGCTTGGTGGATACCCATTAAACCAAATACCGATGCTGCAATGCTGGCCGGGATGGCACAGCATATCTTTGCAAACAATTGGCATGATCAGGAGTTTATCAATCGTTTTTGCCTGGGTGTTGACGCGGGCACGATGCCTGACTGGGCAAAGGATCGTGAAAACTTCAAAGACTATATTATGGGGAAGAATGACGGTCAGCCTAAGTCGCCGGAATGGGCTGAGACCATTTGCGGTGTGAAGGCATCGGATATCAAGAAGCTGGCGGAAATGTATGCGACAACCAAGCCAGCTGCCCTGAAGGCTTCATGGTCACCAGGTCGCAATGCCTATGGAGAACAATTCAACCGTATGGCGGCTGCATTGCAGGCAATGGCAGGTAATATCGGGGTTCTCGGTGGAAGCTCGGAAGGTGTTGGCAAGGCGTGGCATGCGGAAGCTGTTGCCTACCCATACGATCAGTTCGCCAATGTCTGGTTTGCCTCTATCAAATCGGATCGCTGGGCACATTGCGTTTTGAATTATCCCAATGTCAAACGCGAAGAGATTGGGCTTTGGCCGCGCACCGACAATCTTGATGGCGTGATTCCAAATATACGGGGCATCTTCTGGCAGGGGTCAGATTGGCTTAATCAGCTCACCAACATCAACAAGGAAATAAAGGCAATACGCAAGCTCGAAGCTGATGGTGAACGGGAGAGCCTGCTTGTTTGTATGGACTCGACTATAACGCCAACAGGTATCTGGGCGGATTTCCTATTGCCTATCGCTACACACTTCGAGCGTCACGATACAGCCCTGCCTTGGTACAAGGGGCACTACTACATTCATCGTCCGAAGGTCATTGAACCTTTGGGCGAATCTAAGACTGACTTCCAGGTGTTCACGGAATTGGCCTACCGTCTGGGTTTTGGGGAGCGATATAATCCTCGCTCGACGCGTGACTATTTTGAGAATAATGACGAGGTTGATGAGGCCTATCTTGCGGCATGGTGGAATGGAAAAGTGATGAAACACCAGCATGTCACAATGAGTTGGGAGGAGTTTAAGAAACGCGGAGTTTATAAGTTCAAACTGAACCGACCGCACGTGGCATTCCAGGATAATATTGAGAAGGGTATTCCCTTCAATACGCCATCGGGCCGAATTGAGATATTTTCACAACAGCTGGCCGGCATCACCGACTGGACAAAGACATCATACGGATATGAGATCCCCGCGATTCCCAAGTGGATCGAACCTTGGGAAAGTCTCAATAGCCCGAAGACCAAACGTCACCCGTTCCATCTCATCTCACCTCATCCGCGCCACCGTACCCATTCTATTTTCAATAATGTTCCCTGGCTGCGAGAGACCTATGAACAAGAAGTCACCATAAACGCGGCTGATGCAAAAAAGATTGGGATTAAAACCGGCGATACCGTTGAGGTCTTCAATGACCGGGGCAGGTGCATCGTGCCCGCCTACGTGACCGAGCGCTGTATGCCTGGCGTGCTTGTGCTGCACGAAGGTGCCTGGATGGACCTCGACAAGAACGGTGTCGATCGGTCGGGTAATCCTGACTTCCTGACGTTAGATGAGCCTAGTCCTGCGGGCGCTTTTGCCTATAACACGGTGCTCGCAGATATCCGTAAAAGTGAACTTGAACATAGGCCCGGATGGGACCAGCTCGCCACGTCGCGTTCACATGTCTTCCGGCGCGATCTCTAATATTGGGGCTTCAGTCATGGCAAAAAAAGAAGACACTACAAAAATCAAAGAAGCGATAAAGCGCGTTAAGCGCGAGATCTATGAGCCGGTTGTACCTGACATGCAACTTGGCTTTATTCATCACAACGTTGATTGTATCGGATGTCGTGCCTGTGAGATGGCGTGCAAGGATAAAAACGGCCTGCCGCCGGGACCACGCTTTCGCCGCGTTATGTATGTGGAGGGTGGTACATATCCGAATGTCTTTGCCTACAAGGTCAACATGTCCTGCAACCATTGCGCCGAGCCTGCGTGTCTGCCCACATGCCCCACAGGCGCAATCTTCAAGCGTAAGAAGGACGGTATAGTTGATATCGACTCGTCATTGTGTATCGGTTGCCGCCGCTGCGAAGCGGCCTGCCCCTTTGGGGCGCCGCAGTTTATTCCCGAGCAGAATATTGTGTCCAAGTGCAACATGTGCGTTGACGAGATTGATGCCGGACGCAAACCCTACTGCGTGATGGCCTGCATGATGCGCGTGCTCGACATTGGTCCGATCGACAAGCTCGTAGACGGGAGCCAGAAAACCATGGCGCGGCATGAGGGCGAAAGCGTCGTGCGTCAGGTCAAGAACATGGCAAGCCCCGCCCTGACAAACCCGTCAATCGTGTTTATAGCGCACAGCAAAGGGGCGGTACAGGATGACTAGGTCACAGTCTTATAGGCGAGACGAGGTTGCGCTAACATGCAGCTCGACAGGTAAAGATTGTTTTGCAAAACCTAGCGAAGCCCAGAAGTTGCTTCGCGCAGAGATCTCAGATGATCTTCTTTTACTTGCTATGCTTCATGATCGTGAGCCTCAAGTCTCTCTGATCGAGGAGTTGCGCAAAGTGCCGGTTGAGAATTGGTTCGGGCTGAAGATGACCTGCGGCACAAGCCAAACAGGGCTGGAGATTATGAGTGCTGCGTTAACAGCGTTTTCTTCTCCGCTGAGTGAAGTTGAGTGCGATCAGCTTGCTGTTGATTTTGCCAACATCTACCTCATCCATACATATCGTGCGTCTCCAACAGAGTCACCTTGGCTTGATAAGGATAAGCTCGAACGCCAAGGGCCGATGTTTGCCATAGCAGAGAATTACCTTCGTCATGGTTTGGCAGCATCAGACCGCCAATTACGATCTGATGATCACCTCGTGCTGCAGCTACAGTTCCTCAGTCATTTGCTTGCCGAGATAGATAATAAAGGCAGCCTCCAAGAAGCCGCACATTTCATGGACGAACACATTTTGCGGTGGTTTGGTGAATTTGCCGAACGAGTTGCTGGCTGCTGCCAGACACCCTACTACGCCGCGCTCGTGACACTTACCAATGGGTACCTGGAAGACCTGCGCGATATGCTTGTGACTCTAGCGGATGAACCACGTCCTGTGCGGATTGCTGAAGATACCCTCAATCCGGAAGGTCAGGAAATCAACTCAGAAGATGAGCGCTATATTCCAGGAGTTGCCCCGAGTTGGTAATAGGAAACACGATAGATGCTGACACCAATTCTGTTTCAATGTGACGTCTATCTGCCAACCGTGCTGGGCGGGAGGATTGGCTTTTCATGACAACAGATGATTACCCGTGCCCTCAAACTCTCGTTTCACTACCGACAGTCTCATCGGAACGATGCGTCCACAGCCTTAGTCCGTTTGCAAGCTGTCAAAGATGTGTGGATGCATGCCCTCATGCCGCCTGGGTACTCAACAAAAAAGGATTGGATCTTATTGTAAAGTCTTGCGATCAGTGCGGACTTTGTATGCCGGCGTGTCCTGAAGGTGCCATTGAACTCGATATTGCAGTACGGCCTGTTATCTCAGCAGATCCTGAGGACAGGTCGGCTTTACTAGCCTGTGAGCGCGTCAACGATTCAACCCAGCAAGGACACGTCACATGTCTCCATGCTGTTGGGTTGCGAGCTCTATCGAAACTTTATTCATATGGGGTAAGACATCTGATTCTTGCGCGTAGCGATTGCAAAAGCTGTGAGCGTAAATTCAAAAAAAGTTTTGATGATCATATGGACGACTTAAGAAGGCTGCTCGATGATCGCGATCTTGCAGGGATGACGGTTTGTGAAATAAAGCCACCAGAATGGTGCTACTTACGCGATAAAGCCAAAAAAATAAGCCGTCGCGGGCTCTTTCGATCGGCCTGGCGGTTCGTTGGGAAACAAGAGAGTGAAGCTATAGGGAAAGTCACCAAGTTCTTCCTAACAAATGAATGCCTACCTAACAGCGAGAATGCTCAACTGGCTCCATATGTTCCGTTCATTGATGCATCTCTGTGCAATGCGTGTGGTACCTGTCTGGATACGTGCCCTCATGACGTTATACAGATAAATGGCATAAAAGAATTGGAGCCCCAATACCAAGTTGATGCAGCAGCATGTACTGGATGCAACTTATGTATTGATGTCTGCGATGTTGAAGCCGTTGAGCTTAGGCGCTGGACGCATCCGCGCCCTCCTCCCATCCCTCTTGCGCTAAATCAATGTAAGCGCTGTGGAAATCCTTACCATCAGACAACGGGGCGATCGTCGGATACGATGCTTTGTCGTATCTGCGCTACCAGCACCCACCACCAGAATCTCTTTCAGGTGCTGCTATGATGAGTTCGGTCTCACCTAACCATGTCTGGATGACACCTATTGCGCATACGCTGGAGACGCATGGATTTCGTGGCAATTTTCTCATTGCTTTGCAGACCTATCGCCCTCGCGCTGTACGAATGATTGCTGATGAATTCAACATGGCGTTTTGTGATTTCAGGGCTACCTATATGGCTCCTAAGGGTATGAAGGCCGGGAGTGTTTCCTTACATCAACTGGATCAGTTTTTAGATGATGAACGTTCTGAAAGAGGACTCGTTTTACATAATGTAGAGGCGCTGTTGGCAACAAAGTCAAAGCATAAACAATCGAAATGGCTTAGTGACTTCGTTCAAAAATCCAGCAGGCATCCGATCCTTGTTCCCCTCTCACTGTATTTTACTAGAGCACCTATTGGCTGCGATCGCGTTGTGTGGATTGATCCCACTAATGTGCCTCAAGAAACATTACTCGTGGCCTTGGTTCGAAGATGATAACGCGGATAAATCAATGGATAACAGGACGCTTGTCACGGAAGCTGTTTTTCGCCCTTGCCGCGAGCGTGACAACCATTTCTTTGGCTTTTCTTATCCTCTTCGTGGGCTATTTTAAAAGTAGATTGATTTCTGAGCGGGCCACGACATCAGCTGAAATCAACGGTCTGCTTCAGGTGGCGCTTGAAAATGCCATGTTGAAACGTGACCTCAAGGGCCTTCAAGGAATTGTCGAACTACTGGGCGAGAAAAAGTCGGTGAGCAGCGTCATGGTTCTGACTCCGGAAGGAGAAGTACGTTTTGCCTCCCCGATGTCCAGTCTCGGGAGACAATTCGACCTTAGTGGAAAGGATTTTTGCCTGGGTTGTAACGTTATGTTCGGCGGCAAAACATCCATTGCCTTTGTAAGAGATCAGAAGGCAGGCGATGTACTTCGCAGTGTAAACCCAGTGTCAAATAGAAAGCCTTGCACTCAATGTCACGGTGCTATAGCTGCCAATCCTGTTAACGGAATTATTGTTGTCGACTATGATGCGAAAGAAGTGCTGCGAGATGCCTGGTCGATGGCCCTCGTACTTGCAGGTTCTGGCGCCTTGGTACAGCTGGCGGGCATGGCTGCTATCGGTTGGGTTGTTCGTGTGTCTGTTTTACGGCCAGTTCGCGTATTGAAGAATGCGAGTCTTGAACTTTCGAAAGGCAACGTTGACGTCCAAGTGGAAACCGGTGGAAGAGATGAGCTGGCAGAGCTTGGAAAAACATTTTGTATCATGAGCAAACGAATTGGGGAACAGCAGGCTGAACTCGCAAGGAGGGAGGATTTTCTCCAATCCATTATCGACGCTGTTCCTGATGGTATTCGTGTTGTTCGGGATGATTTCAAAGTCCTTAAGGCCAACAAAGCGTTTCTTGAACAGCGGGGCGTGGAATCAGAGGAGGTGCTAAGCAGCCCGTGCTACGCTTCAAGCCACAACCGGTCAGAACCATGCGCTTCAACACTTGTGACATGTCCTCTGGCAGAACTTTCCGAGCAAAGCGAACCTCTAACGTGCCGGCAAACACATAAACGCAAAGATGGCTCGGAAGTTCTCGTCGAGGTTTCCTCGGCACCGCTGATTGTTATCATTGATGGCAAGCGTGAATTCTGCATTGTTGAAGCGATACGAGACTTAAGCCGCGACATACACCATTCTCATGAGCACCGCCTTGCCGAGATAGGTCACCTCGCAGCCGGTGTTGCGCATGAAATTCGCAATCCACTTTCCACAATGCACTTAAGTCTGCAAGCGATGCGTCACAAATCGCCTAGCGAGTATTTGGAAAAATTTCCAGACCACCTGAATCTTATGGATCATGAAATCGATCGGTGTATTCAGGTGACGGACAGGCTGTTAAAGCTCAGCACACCTCCCACAATGCTGCCCGAGCTCGTTTCACTTGGGGAGGTCATACCAGAAGTTATTTCTCTTCTGAATGCTGAAGCAGAACGCGTGAAGACCCTTATTCAACTTGAGTTGCAAAACTCTTTGCGCGTCATTTCCTCTGACAGCGATATGAGAATGTTAGTTCTCAATATTGTTCAGAACGCTTTTCACGCAATGCCGGATGGTGGGTCATTGCGCATCACTGGCCGAGTTGAGGATGAAAAAGTCGTACTCGAATTCAAGGATACCGGAGTTGGAATAGCAGATGACGACTTACAGCGCATCTTCCAACCTTTCTGGTCCCGCCGCGCTGATAGCGATGCCGGTACAGGTCTTGGATTACCGATTTGCCGTGAGATTCTGCGTCGCCACAAAGGGCATATCACTGTGACGAGTAATCTTAATAAGGGGACAAGCTTTGTGGTTACACTTCCGTGGGCGGAGGCAACGTCAGAGGTAGTATGAACAAGCGCAACAAACGTATCCTGCTTGTGGAAGATGACCAGACACTTTGTCGACTCATTGCCGAGCAGCTTGAGGTCTTGGGTTATTCCGTTTCTCGGGCTTTCTCATGGAAGCAGGCGGAAACGGCCCTCAAGGGTCAGGACCCATCTCTTGCCTTGCTGGATATTCGCCTTCCCGATGCAGATGGATTGGAGTGTCTGCCAAAACTCTCAGCACAATGTCCGGTTATTGTTCTAACGGCATATGGTTCAATAAAGCATGCAGTCGCCGCGATGCATGCTGGTGCTGCAGAGTATTTGGCAAAACCAGTAAACCCTACAGAGCTTGAACTGGCCGTGACGCGAACTCTTTCTGCTGATTCTCTCAGACGCAAATACGAGTATTGCAACAATCAGCTAACTAGCCGCGTTGCCCGCAATATGATTGGCTCAAGCAATGCGTTCAAGAAACTCGTGGAGCTTATTGAACTTGTAGCACCCAGCGATGCATCGGTTCTGATTGAAGGAGAAAGTGGCGTTGGAAAAGAGCTGGTTGCTCAAAGTATCCACCAGTTGTCGGCCCGATCAAATAATACATTTGTTCCAGTTGATTGCTGCACGCTACAAGAGAACCTATTCGAGTCTGAACTATTCGGTCATGAAAAGGGGGCATTTACCGGGGCCGATAAACGCAAGCAAGGCCTCATCGAGGTTGCAGAAGGAGGAACGGTTTTTCTCGATGAGATCGGAGAGTTACCTGCTTCTTTGCAAGCCAAGCTACTTCGCGTTCTTGAAACGGGAGAATTCAGGCGCTTGGGGGGGACGCAAAATTTGACCAGCGATAGTCGATTTCTGGCAGCAACCAACAGGGACTTGAAGTCTTTCAGCAGGGATGGAGGCTTCCGCCGTGATCTTTATTTTCGTCTCGCGGCGGTGGTTGTCTATGTACCATCACTACGTGAACGACGTGAAGATATCCCACTTCTTGCTGAGCACTTTTTAAATTCCAGAACCTTTCAGCGGCGCATGATCAAGAAACTTTCCAAGCCAGCTCTTGATGCGCTTTACGAATATAACTGGCCTGGTAACATCCGGGAGTTGCGTAATGTTATCGAACGCGCCATTCTCATTACCGGGAATCGACCGCTGATTGAGTTCGCTGATCTTGGGTTATCTTCTGAAAATACCATCGTGAATGTTGGGGGCCAGCCGGTGCCTCGGTGTGAGCTGATATTTGATCATGAACCTACTCTCGATGAGATTAAGGAGATTTACCTGTCGAGATTATTGGGAAAACATCGGGGCCATCGTGGACGAATAGCTAACATCCTGGGTGTCAGTGAACGCAATACCTACCGCTTGATCAAACGTTACGGCCTTGAGGAGAAAGCCCGATCGAAATAGCGTAGTTGTCAAAAAGAGCTGGATTCGATACGGAAGAAGCCTAAGACCCTGTCTACATTTTGGTGTTTTATTCTAACCATGGGTGAATTCGATGCCCTGGGTACCAATTGTTGAATCTTGATTGAGCATAGCTGTGCTGACACCCCGCAGTATGTAATCGACCTAATTGTTGAACAGCGTGAATGGTTCAATAAACACTTGCCGAGGCCTAAGAAGTTTACCCGCGCTGAAATTCGCTTTGAAGAAAATATTATTTCCAACGAGGTGACTGAATTACGAATAAGTGTGAGGCCAGATCGATGGGTTTGGGTTGACGCCCACAAGAGTGTAAATAAAGGTTGGCTTGGAAGTGGGGCTTCGAGGGCAGACTTTTATGCGAATATTCCGGTCGTGATTTGATTGAAGTTACTGAGAAGGCATACTTACTTTCACAGGATGCCGAGCCAGAGCCAAATCTGGATGAAATCAAAGAGTTATGGCAACCACTTCTTGCCAGCGGCCCCAAGTTTGTTCGTGAGGGATAGACAAGAAAGTGTCATCTCCGGATTTGGCCCAAGGCGGGAGTTCGTATTCCTTTCAACAAGAGTACATCACGCGGTGATTTTGCTAGCTATCAAGTCGTAGAGTGTAAGTGAGATACCACCATGAAATCAGATGGAATCGTCTCAGAGAAAAGTGCGGCCCGCCAACGTGCTAATGAGGTCAAGCCTTACCGGTGCAAAAACCTAATTGTTGTTCTGGAAACCCCGAGCGATATAAAAATATCGGCACGGTGATACGCAACGTCAATGCACTGGGTGTTGAGAAAGTTTACATTGTCAGGTAGGGCCTGTCGTGGATCATGCGGATCAGTTAACGTGACACCTAACCGATAGACAACCAGTGATGACGTGAACGACCCCTCATGCCCCGCAGTTACCGTACCAGTTAATCGCTGGTTGCGTGCGCGGCTGAGGGCGAAGCTGAATATCGTCGCTTGTTGAGGTGAATTTCCTGGTGCTGAGGGGAGACCTGCGGCAACTGACAGGGCAGGCTGAGGTGAGCTTTTGAGCTTGAGGGGGAAGTCTCTGCGTTGGTGTTTCCTTAGAACGCAACGCTGAGCTTGGCCGAGCCGGCGTGCTGTCTGGTCATCTCGCCATACTGGCCATCGTACTGAAGCCGCAACACCGTGTCACCCGGCGTTATAAAATCCACGCCTGCACCAATGTCGGCAACCACATCGTCGATCCTTGAGGTAATGGTGAACGGTGCGATGCCCGCAGGCGCACCGCCAAAAGAGGCGGATGTCGTAAAGCTGCTGGTGTCGAGCCATTTGATACCAGCGCGTATGAACGGTCGTGCGATACCGCCACCGGCAACTGGATACTGTGCGCCAAATTCAAGTGCCGGAGTAACAGAGACCACAGTATCGTCGCTCTCAAGAATACTCAGTGCCACGCCGCCACCTCCCGTTTCGGTATACCCATCACGTTTGAGGTAGGTCGCTGCAACATTGACTTGCGGCTTGATATACCAAGCCCCGAAGCTCATCAAATAAGCGGCGGTAAAGCGTCCCGAAACAAAACTCGTATCGGTTTCAGAAGTTGCCACTGTGTTGAACCCACCAAAGGCAACACGCCGTTCGTTGTTGTTCCAGCCGCGCCCACCGGTGATGCTGGCTGCGAGAAACAACGGGCCGGGATTGTATTTCACGACACCGCCAACATGCAGGCGGTCGCCTTCCGATTTGGATATGTTGTTTGTTTCAAGGTCGGTATTTTCATAACCGATGCCGGTTCCAAGCCGCCAGGGGCCGCCTAGATCGAATTGGGCGCCGGCTGAGAAAAACGACGCTGTTTCCTGATAACCTATGCCGTTGCTGCCGCCGTCGTTTGTCAACTTGCGAACTGTGGCGCGTGCCCACAGGCATTGGCCTTCGCGGATGATTGCGGCTGCATTGCCTTCTCCCGTCACGCGGCAGCTCAATAATTGACCGGCAAAGGTATTACCCGTCTACAAGGCAGAGGAGTTTGCACCCCCGTCACCCGTCGGCGCAAGCTGCCCGAGCGCTTCGGCGAGTTGCTCCTGTGATGAAAGCGTCAGCAGTGCCGGCACAAAGCCAAGTGTCCCGCCGGAGCCGATAATATTGTTAAGCGTTGTGCCAACGGCGGTCTGATTGGGCGTCAAGCCACCGGTCTTGACGCCATTGAAGTTGATCTTGGCGAGAATATTCGTCGTGTTCGCATCCGGATGGACGACCGTGTAATCGACGGCCGCCGTGTCAACAGCCTCGATGCCGTTGTCAGTCACACCACCGGTTGCGGTGAGAATTGTGAATTGCTTTTCAAGCCCGACGGTTGTCGGGAAGTTCAAGGGGTTCACTACCACGGAGCCATCAAGCGTTGCCGTTCCGGTGATCGCGAGCCAGTCAGCGCTATCAGCGACCCAATCAGCGTCCACCTGGAGTTTGCCACCCGCCGTTTGTACAAAGTTGCCCGTGACGTTCGTTGTCTGAATTGTACCCGTGCCGCCTGGCGACACAGTCCCGGCATTGTTAAACGCTTGCCCGGCTCCGAGATTGACAGTTGCACCGCTTTCGAAAATGCCACCTGTGTTATTGTTGAACACCGCCGATGTTGTGCCATTTAGTGTAACATTTCCGATGATGGTGCCGGTGTTGGTGATGCTCACAGTATCGCCGCTGGCGTCGATGGCGGTGCCCGACAGTGCGCTTATTGTGCCTGCGTTCGAGAGTGTCGCGCTTGTTGCGGCATTCATCTTGATGCCGACGCCCGTGCCGGAGCCCCCTGATACCGTTCCGCCTGTGATTGTGACCAGGGTAGAGTTTCCAGCGCCGCCAGCGCCGCTAATGCCGCCCCCAATTGCCGCGCCCGATGTTCCTGCTGTGCTGGATACAAAGATGCCGTGAGAATTCAATCCTGTTGCCGAGACAGTCTCAGACGACATTACTGCGATTGCGCCCGCAGCACCCCCGGCGCCACCGGAGCCTGCGTTAATTGCAGTTCCTCCGTTGCCGCCTGTGCTGAGCACAGATATTCCGTGCGAGGATTCACCTGTAGTGCTGACATTCCCATTGGCGTTGACCGTCACAGACCCAGCAGCCCCCCCGGCGCCGCCGGCGCTTGCGTTAATTGAAGTTCCTCCGTTGCCGCCTGTGCTGATTGTAGATATTCCGTGTGAGGATATACCTGTGGTGCTGACATTCCCATTGGCGTTGACCGTCACAGACCCAGCATCTCCCCCGGCGCCGCCGGAGCCTGCGTTAATTGCAGTACCTCCGTTGCCTCCTGTGCTTGTTATGTCTGTACCGCGGGAATTATCTCCGCTTGTCGAAACGTTTGATGACGTATTGACCTGGATGTTATTTCCGATGCCGCCAGCGCCACCAACGCCTCCGCCTATTACGGTACCACCATTGCCACCGGTTTCTGTCACCGGCACAGCCGGCGTATTGTTACCTGCGGTTGTCGTCGGAGTCGCACAGGTCACGATTGTCGTGCCCGGCGTCGTGATCGTGTCGGTGGTGCAGGCGGCGTGGGCTGGAGCCGCCCCCAACATTGGCGCCATCACAAGTGCTGCGCTCGAAGACAGCAGCAGCGCCTTGAAGCGGTTCAGATGACCACCCCTTTGGGCTCCAATAATTCTAGAGCCTGCTCTCGCGTCCGTGCAACCAAATCCCGCCACAACCAAATTCCCCCAGCTTAAATATCGCGCACGACCTCGCATGCGACTACGTTGCGTAAATCCTGGGGAATGTATCCACAAAGCTCTCTTTGCGCGCAGGCAAAGCTCCGCCGCTGACTGGCGCGCAAATGTTTTTGCAGGCAGCCACGCCATTTCCAGGCGCTAGAGATGATCTATGGATTTCTCCCCATCCACTCGCAAAGAAGATAAGTGATTCGCCCACAGAGTAACGTGCGCAAAAGCGCAACCTAACTTGCATAAGTTTTTGTGGATATTCATGGGTCGTTAGGGAATGATTCGCCAATCAGGCATGGGAG
>JAJRZC010000210.1 GCA_024275435.1 Alphaproteobacteria bacterium | reverse complement strand
GTTTCGCAAGTCAACGCCCCATAGGCGCATGGCTTTAAATGCTGCCTCATCTGAGACAACGTCTTCATCTTGTGACTCTGAAGAGGATGCTTCCGCAGTGTCCTCTTCTGTTTCTGCTTGTTCTGCGTTTGTCGGGGTCTTCTCATCCGATTTCGCGTCTACTTGCTCATTAGAACCATCATCGCAAGATTCAAACGCTGTCTTTTCAGTAATCTTGCCATAAAAATCTACATGAAGATGATATCTCTCACCATCCAGGCAGGCATCAAGCTTGAAGGGCGGCTTTTTTCGACGGAACTCAAGCTGTTCGTACCCTGCCGCCTCAAGTTGTTGACGCACACGACTAACCCCATGGGCAGAAACAGGGGTAATTTGGTCCAGACAGAAAATAATGAGCAGAAATATACCGAGGGCCCGTGTCATTTCCTTATTCCTTCCGCATGCAGTGGCCAAAGGCTGACACACTATACGGATGAGTCTAGCAGGATCGTTGAAAAGACCCAAATGTAGACAAGGGGCTTTAACTTGGCCGTTTTAGACAGCCTTACCGCCGAATATCACTTTGGATTGAACTAAATTGAACTCTCATAACAAGTCGGTCTTTCCAGGAATTGATGTTTCCACCTAGTCGACCTCGCAAGGCAAGGCATGGCTTTTCAAGAAAATGCCAGGATAAAACCGCCAGAACCAAGACCATTGGAAAGACAACAACAAAAAGAGAATGGGGCCCCAAACCGGGGATTGCTTGCACGACAACCTGTTGAATAGGCCAGGCAAAGATATACAAACCGTAGCTGTAGTCACCCAAGCGGTTAAAGTTCAAGATAGCGCCAGCCGGCACCAGCGCAAACCAGATCACGCCATAGGCTAACGCGAGAGTACTCGCCAGTTCAAAAAGCCTTGTCTCATGTAAAACGATAGCCAACATGGCAAGCAGAACCACCGCCTTGAAACTCAGCACAATCTTGTCGCGCAAAATAAAGAACACAGCACCAAGCAGAAAGCACGTCCACAAGCGCATGATATTATCAACGACGACGTGATGATCGCGCCAATCCGTCAGACACTGGATAACCAAATACACCATACCCAAAGAGCCAATCACAACGAGCGCGCGTTCCCGATTCGCCAGCAATGCCAATCCGCCCAACAGGCCAATAAATGCATAAGAAAACAATTCGTATTTCAAAGTCCATAACGGCGCGTTGACAACAGCTTGCTCTAGATTTGTGGCAAACAAGCCAGGGAGTATAGCCCTGTCCTCAATCATGGTGCCAGTAAACAGCACATAGTCCCATGTTCGAATATCCCCGAAATAGTCAGCCGGCGACAACGTTGAAAACAACGAGCCGATAACCAACGCTGTGGCAACTGAGGTCACAAAAAGAGCAGGGAAGATTCGAAGCAGGCGTGCCACGGTAAATCGCAGAAGGTTGGGATTGTCGTGCCAGCTTTTTGTAATGAGAAAGCCAGAAAGAATAAAAAATGTATTCACCGCAACAAAGCCGAAATCACTCGTCTTCATCATCGGAATGATCCACGAGTGTCCTTCACCTTGTATCACTGTGAAACAATGACCGTAGATCACAGCGCTCGCAGCTAGGAATCGGATCAGATTGAAATTGTTATTCCGGCCATTGAGTTGCTCACCAACTCTAATCATCATGCCACCTCTCCGCAGACCGTCAAAAGCCCCGACATTGGTCGTGACTATCCTGCCTGCAGATATGACAGAGCAACGATCATGCCAGCCCCCCGCGTTCAAAGCTTTCCCCTACTGGAGGCTTTGGCGCCAAAGAACCGAACAAACCGAACCGACCCTGAAGCATCGGATCGGTTCGCCCTGATCGACCAATCATCCCTAGCTCATCCCTATCCAAACAATTCTATTCATTTACTTGGACGCAAGCATCTTCTGACCTCCGAAAAAAACGCATCCATGGCCCTTTCCGGCGCAAGGATTTCAATCTTTATTCGGTTGAGTCCGGTCAATGGATAGGTGTCTGTGTTCCACGCAGCCTACCTTGGGTGTATCGTGTGCAAGCTCCTTGATGATAGGGCAATCCGGTTGGTCGTCTCCGGCACAGTTATTGACCAGCTGTTCAAGGGTGGCGGCAAGGTGCGTGATCTCCGCCGCCTTGAGTTTAAGGTCCTCAAGCCGGTTTGCAGCAAGCGTTTTCACCTCTGCACTCGCGCGTTCTTGATCTGTATAAAGTCCCAGCAATTCGCGACAATCATCCAGCGAAAAACCGAACTCACGTGCACGTTTCAAGAACGACAACCTATGAATATGATCATCTGAATAGTCGCGATAACCATTGGACCTACGGTCGGCGACCAGTAATCCAATTTCTTCATAGTATCTGATTGTTTTAATCGGTAGACCGGTGCGTTTGGACGCTTCTCCAATATTCATTAGCTTTCTCCAGCTGTAACCACAGTATTTTTCGATGTGGAAGCAGATCCGTTTTGAGCCAGATAAATTGGCACAATCGACACGGTTCACGTGCCGGAAGCGGATTCACATGTTCAGCAGGAGAGCTAGTTGCGCAGACGCGCATTGAGAAGCAAAAGGCCCCTCAGTACTGATTTTCTTTGAACAATAAAGGGTCCAGGCGGACCACGAGCCAAGTGTGTAGAAAACGTTGAGACCAAATCAACTGTCGGCCATTGCGAACCAGACTTGATTTTATTTATAGGAACCAACTCAGGTTCCGGTACAGAAGCAGTTGCGGCAACCACAAAATGTTTCGGCGCCATCTCCAAACAAGCGTCGAGACAGTCTTCCTCTGCAGTAGAATCAACACCACCGTGGCTGTGGTCATGACCATGGCTAGCGTGATCAACGGCCCCACCGTGATGTAAATCCTGAGTGACCAGAGTGACCGCCTGGGAGGCCACGGCACACTGAACCGCGCCCAAGGAAGCGAGCATGAAAATCAGGGTGTGCACAAGCACTCTATGACATCTCGATCGCACGGTGATCTAACGGCCTCCACGAAACGACTGGTAACAGCATTTGGAACCTCTAGTCACGGCTTGGTCAAGGCTTTTCTTTCTGGATTGCCGCGCAGACTCAGCCGGACCACAGAAATATCGCAGCGACAGAGATTTATTTATAATCATCACAACCATTTAAGCGGTCTTCAAAACTCGGCCCTACCGCCCACCAACTGGCGACAAGAGCCCAATGATTAAGGCTTGGCTTCCCTAACAGGACATCTCATTTCAAAAACCTTTCAGACCTTGGATGGAGACCTGTAAGCAAAACCAAATCCAATGACAGGGAGCACAATCCACTGAGCCAAAGGGCTGAGCCCGATCCCCATACCGGGTAAAAGTGGCATCAGTTCGGAATAACTCCATGATTTGTGCTGATAGACGTTCATCCATTCACTAAATGCAGTGTAGGCCAGCCCAAACAGAACGGTGAAAAACGCCACCCTTTTTCTTTGGCCCGTTGGCCAACTCGAACGGCCAACAAAAAGAACCCCCAAGAATAATGCTGAGGCCCCGATCATCAGATCACCAACCGTGCAGTGGATTCCACTATAGATTATTTCTTCCCAACTACCTTCATACCACAGTGAGTACAACGGCATCTGTGCAAATTCCCAAATCAGGTTGGCAAAAAATAAGAACCCCAGGTAACGCGTTGACACAGCGATATGGGCAGACCACTGAGGCAAGGCCGGATCTTCGGGATTACTCATTTCGTCTCTGCCACCAAGTCTTCGGATATATCGAGATCATTTGCATAAGCCTCATCCAGGCAACCGGTCTCGAGTTGCAAAGTAGAAAACGCAAAGCCAAAGTCTTCTCGAAGCGCCTTGTGAGCAGAGCGTAGTATTTCTGGTGCACGTTCAGCATCATCCAACCGTAAGTGGGCGGTGAAAACATATTTGCCGGAAGTAAGTGTCCACGCGTGAACATGATGAACATCCGTAACATTTGGTAGATCATTCAAAGTCTTGCGGACTTTGACCAAGTCGATACCTTCCGGAGCGCCTTCCATCAGGATCTTTAGAGCATCGCGCATAATGCCCCAGGACGCCCACAGCAATACGAAGCCAAAAGCAATACCCAGAATAGGATCGATCGGCGTGTAACCGGTAAACATAATAACAAGAGCGGCAACGATAATGAGCACGCTTCCTACAAACGTTTGAATGACATGCCAAATCGCCCCGCGCATATTCAGATCATCCTTGCCGCTGCCCCTAAGGAGCCACAACGAGATAACCTCAGTAAACAGTCCGCCGGCCGCGGCTATGAGCATTGGCGTGGTCGGAAGATCAATTGGCGCGCGCAACCGTATGAAACCCATGACGATGACAAGAATGGCCATGCCTAACAGGAACGCACCGTTGAGTAACGCCCCAACAATCTCGGCCCGATGCGAGCCAAATGTTCGCGCCAGATTTGCCGGTCGAGCCGCCACACGTTGTGCAACAATAGCCAGCAAAACACCACCGACCGCCGAAAAGGTATGAAAGGCATCCGAGATAACCGCGATAGAGCCAGAATAGATCCCAATACCCAACTCGATTAGAAAATAGACCCCTGTCAACCAAGCCGAAATGCGCAACGCTCGACCTTTTTTCGTCTGCATCGCAGACAGATCAACATTGTGAACATGCGCCATGGATCAAATACCCTGTAAAATTCGTTAAAGTATCAATATTTTGAAGCTTGGTTCCCGGTCCATGTCCGCCTGCAGGTGAATTTTAAGAATCTATAGCCTTTCGGCGACGATGATACTCTTCCTCGTCAATCTCTCCGCGTGCAAAACGTTGGTCGAGAATTTCTCGAGCATTTGGTTTTCGATCTTGATTCACACCATCAAAGGTTAGAAGGCGAACAAGCCAAACAAAAAATAAAATGAGAAGAATCGGAACAACGATCATCAAGATAGGGCCAAAACCCATGCCACCCCATTCGTGCCACATATCTCAACCTCCCATTAGGTCATCCCAAATCATCTAACTCGTTCAAATCGGGAACGAGTTACAAATAAATTCAATTTCTAATTCGAGTGCGATCCTATCTCGGATTTGAATTCTTATTGTGAAGTCTCCTGTCACTGGAGAGTCAAGCTAATTTGCACAATCAATTTGATACTCTGGCTAGATCTGCAACAATCCGGTTCGGAAATATATTCCATGGAGCAAAATTCTAGAATTGATATAAAGAAAGCCGGTTTGATAACGGCAGAATGCGACCCAAGCCGACTGATTTTAATCAATGCCAATGCTCTATAGTGAATGCACTGATATAAAACTCGAGGACTGTAAATAGATACGATTCAAAGAGTATCGGATAGGCTCAACTCAGCTCGAACCAATGATAACATAGGTTAAAGCGATCCTTACGCCAGAAATAGATTTTAAATAATATCGATACCTCAAGAGAGGCGAGTTTCGACAATTTTTTACAAAATAACAGCTTTCACATCAGCTCGTTTTTGTAGAAAAAATCAATGCTTTTATTTTATTTGATTTGCTGAACCGTCACTGTGGAAACTCGCTCTGTTTAACCTATCTAAAACATCGATAAGTCCTCACGAACTCGTTACTTGAGCCTCCCATGAGGGGAAGGTTTAGCGTGATTGTTAAAAGGCACCAATTGCCAAGGGCGGTTCCTCAGTCCTTTTTTCGAGCCACCGTCATATAGAACCAAGAACACAGCTTGCAAAATTCAAAGGAGATCGAACCCATGAATTACCTATCAATCGTTTCCGCATCATTGTTGAGCGTTTCACTTGCTCTAAGTGGACCTGCTTTTGCCCAAACCACGCACGATCAACATCAAGCAGCCTCCGGCAAGGGATCAGGCATGGGCGCTGGTAAAGGGTCAGGAATGGGAATGGGCATGGGTAAGGGATCAGGATCAGGCCAACCATCCATGAAAATGGGAAAGTCCATGATGGGTGGCGGCATGATGGGCAAAGGAATGATGCATGGCGGAATGATGAAAATGATGCGCGGAAACTGCATGATGATGGGCAAAGGCAAAACTCCCCTTCATACTGCTGGTCGCATTGCATTCATCAAGGCTGAATTAGGCATCACTGAAGCACAGCAAGCGGCATGGGACGCCGTAGCAATTTCCCTCAGAAAACATTTCGAAGCCAAGAAGTCGATGCACCAAGCCATGATGGCGCGCATGAAGGCAACAACGCCCGTTGATCGCATTTCCGCGCATATCACCGCCATGGAAGGCAAGCTGGCATCACTCAAGCAAATGAAAGTCTCACTCGACAAGCTCTACGCAAAGCTGAGTGATGAACAGAAAGAGAAGGCCAACAAAATCCTGACCAGCATGGGCTGCGTGATGTAGCCCAAAGCAACTCTGCCTCTGTAGGAAGGGGCTGAAAGGCATGTCATGTCGACGGCAAACGGGAATATCGTAAGTTACAAAGCTCGATTTCCGTATCGTTCAACGGCCCAACGCGTCAAGAATTGGGCAATCAGGTCTCTCATCACCTTTGCAAGACTCAATAAGGCGATCCAAAGACAAAACGATTTTTCGATGTGCCTTCACCCGTTCTTTAATCGCATTTCTGTGGCGTTCGGCAAGTACGCGAACCTGACCACTGGAGCGACGTTTGTTCCGCCACAGAGCCAGAAGTTCTCTGATTTCTTTTATCGGAAATCCCAGCTCTCGCGCCCGTTTTATAAAGCGCAACTCATGAATATGCCGTTCCTCATAGGTCCGGTATCCATTCTCACGACGATGCGTTTTCGAGAGCAAGCCTATGCTTTCGTAGTACCGGATTTGCTTCACCGACACACCCGACAGCCGCTCCGTCTGTCCAATCTGAAACATCGATACGTCCTCACGAACTCGTTACTTGAGTCTACCATAATGGGAGGGTTTAGCGTGATTGACAAGACATGATGTTTGCCAATCGCAGAACCTCCCACATCACTAAGAAACCTGTAAGTGGAGAAAGACAATGACAGATAAATCAACCGCTATCCATTCAAACAACGCTGAACAGAACGTGACTTTAGTCGCCGGTCCACCGGTAAATGTTATGGCCTTCGGATGGAGTCTGAGCAGCTTTTTCGTTATCACTTACGCTTTATGCATTGCCTCAGGTCTTATCATTCCCGATTGGGAACTTCACAAGCCATGGCTGCAATTCTTCCCTGGTTTTGAATGGCTGACAACGAAAGGCTTCCTCATTGGACTCATCGAGGCCTTTGTCTACGGATGGTATGTCGCCCTTGTTTTCGGACCTCTTTACAATCTCTTCGCCACGCGTCGTTAGAAGAGTTCTTTAGATTGAGATCATCCGCAAACTACATGACGCCGCCCGACAACTTTGTTTTTTAAGAATTGTATGGAGGATAACATGACACGTTTGCTTTTTGCACTTTTCAAACGGATCGTTCGTGAAGGTTCCCTGGAGGTCGAATCCGTATGCGGGAAACGCATTGTCCTCGGTGACGGCACCGGCCAGCAGCTGGGCATTCGGTTTGAAGACAAAGCTTCAGAACGACGGCTCCTGCTTAACCCGGAACTTGCCTTTGGCGAGCTGTATTCACAGGGTAGAATCACAGTCTTAAAAGGGACAATCTATGATGTCGTAGCGCTGATCTCAAAGAACCTCGCCTTGCAACATCCCCCTGGCATTGCCACAACACTAGCAAGGATAAGAAAAGCTCTTCGCCCATTGCAGCGCAGAAATACGACTCCACGGGCCAAACGCAACGTGGCTCATCACTACGATTTGGATCGGCGTTTTTATGACCTGTTTCTCGATAAGGATCGGCAATACTCTTGCGGATATTTCGAATATCCTGAACAGGATCTGGGCAAGGCACAACTGGCCAAGAAGCGCCATATCGCTGCAAAACTTCTCGTTGAACCGGGCCATCGTGTCCTCGACATTGGAAGCGGCTGGGGTGGCCTTGCGCTCTATCTTGCAAAAAACTGTGGTGCCGACGTAACCGGCATCACGCTCTCGCAAGAGCAACTCACCGTTGCCCGTCGCCGGATCGACGAAAATGAACTGCCGTCAAACGTCCAGTTTCAACTTCAGGACTATCGCACCGTTTCCGGTAACTTCGAACGTATCGTCTCGGTTGGTATGTTTGAGCATGTAGGAGTACCGCATTTTGATGAATTCTTCGCTACAGTTGCGCAACATCTGACCGACGATGGCGTCATGCTTCTTCATTCCATCGGCCGCACTGACGGACCAGGCACCACCAACCCATGGATTGAGAAGTACATATTCCCCGGCGGATACGCTCCGGCCCTGTCCGAAGTACTCCCATCAATTGAGCGCTCTGGTCTCGTCGTCACTGACATAGAAATCCTGCGAAATCACTACGCTCAAACTCTGAGATCTTGGAGAGAGCGTTTCGTGGCACGAAAAGCTGATGCCGTAGCACTGACCGATGAACATTTCTTCCGCATGTGGGAATTCTATCTCGCGGCCTGTGAAGCAGGGTTCCGTTACGGCGGGCTCATGGTTTTTCAAATCCAGTTGGCCAAGAACATCGATGCAGTCCCCCTAACACGAGATTACATCACAGAAAAAGAAGCCATCTTGAGTACCAAAGACACAATACGTCAGCCTCTACCTATCGCGGCTGAATAGATCCAATTCATTTAAAGGAGAACGAACATGTCAAATACCAGCACAACAAACCAACCAAAGGATAATGCCCAGGAAAAAGAAGGATGCTGCGGCGGTCACAAAGGTCATACTGAAAGTAAACAAACGCAAAAATCCAGCGGGCACCACCATCAAGAGAAAGCGCAAACTCTAAACGACGACAGGAGTGAACATGAAAAATCCGGATGTTGCTGCGGTGGGCATAAGTAAACCTCGAGAGATTGATGTTGTCAGCAAACTTTGCGCCAGAGCATCACAAAATCTCCCAGGCATTCCCGGACGAAGGCTAACCGGAGATCGTTGATATTGAAAAGAGCACCGATCTCCGGTTGTTACGAACAAAAACGTGAAGGCTCGTTAGAATGACTTGGAGAAAACAATATGAAAATTACCGATCCCGTCTGCGGTAAGAAGCTAGATATTGATCAAGTCGCAGAAACCATGGAACACGACAACTGGCTGTATTTTTTCTGTTCAGTTGAATGTCGCCGCCGATTCAAAGCTCAACCAAATCGTTACGTATCAAACATTCCAAAACCCAAAAGTTCTTCCACACACAACGAGAGAGCCAAACGAAAAGATCATGCCTGATGCGGGAACCTCAAGGCTTTGGAATACAAGTCGCCCGTCCAAGAGATTAAACCAAAAAATCCATTCATCGAATAGGAGGGCGTTATGCGAGAACAAAACAACCAGACTCCCGAAAACATCACAACACCGCAGCCCCAAAACAGCTTTCTAAGATCACGAACATTTCTTGTACTTCTCGGATTTCTCGCAATCACAGTCGTCTTGCTTTGGCAGGAACACCAAGCCCACATCCTGGGCGGCGGCCTGATCCTTCTGCTCATAGCTTGCCCACTGATGCATATTTTTATGCATGGCGGACACGGTGGCCACTCAGGCCATGACGGCAACAAGCAAAAAAGAATTATCGACCGCCAGAACTCCGTTACCAAAGGGGACCAACAATGACCAACCACATTCAAAGCTATGGGCTTTGGTGGCTCGTGATCATAAATTCCGCAATTTTCATCATGTTTGCCTTTAGCTTCTTTAAGCCGAAAACCAAGCGCGACTGGAGATCCTTCGGCGCTTTCAGCGCGTTTCTCGTCGCCCTGTTCACCGAAATGTACGGCTTTCCCCTCACCATCTATTTTCTATCCGGTTGGCTACAGACCAATTATCCCAACATTGACTGGTTCGCACACGATTCAGGCCATCTTCTTGAAATGCTTTTCGGCTGGAAAACAAACCCGCATTTCGGACCATTCCACATACTGAGCTTCATCCTCATAGGCGGAGGCTTCATCTTAATCTCCAACGCATGGCACATCCTTTTTAAAGCGCAACAAAATAAAGAACTGGCGACAACTGGCCCCTATGCCTATGTGCGGCACCCGCAATACGTGGGATTCATCCTGGTAATGCTCGGCTTCCTGTTCCAGTGGCCAACCATCCTCACACTCGCAATGTTCCCGGTTCTTGTCTGGATGTACGTACGTCTTTCCAACATCGAAGAACGAGAAGCCATTGCCGAATTCGGAGACGCCTATCAAACCTATGCCACGAAGGTACCCAGGTTTATTCCGCGCTTAAAAGACCTGTTGGGCACCGCAAACCGGAAGCAGGAGCGTTCATAAGCAATCCGTTGCACAAAAAATTTCAGTAGCGGAACAGTTAGGATTGGAAAAAAGGCAATGTCTGCAACCCAAAATTACCAATCAAACACATCGGCTCCCAAGGAAATTGAGAGACGCGATTTCCTTGTCATCTCCGGTGAGATATTTGCCGCCATCGGTGCCGCTGCGCTAATGTGGCCTTTCATAGATAGCTTAAACCCTTCTGCAAACATCCGAGCCCTGGCATCGGTCGAGGTAGACCTTGCACCCATCAAAGTCGCTCAACGCATCACCGTCATGTGGCAAGGTCGTCCGGTATTTATTGTCCGCCGCACAGCAAAAGAGATTGCAGATGCCAGATCAGATGACCAAAACCCAAATCTGATAGATCCGCAAAAGGACGTTGAACGCGTACAACAACCTGAGTGGCTGATCGTCATTGGCGTCTGCACCCATCTTGGCTGCATACCTCAAGGACAGAAGCTCAGCGACCCTCACGGAAAATATGGTGGATGGTTCTGTGCCTGTCACGGATCAATTTACGACACATCAGGACGTGTTCGTCGCGGTCCTGCTCCCAAAAACCTCATCGTCCCGCCATACCAGTTTATGGAAAACGGAATGGTGCGGATCGGACAAGTTTAGAATGTTTTTGTCCAACAGACAGGAGGACAGTCATGCATGCCTCAGACGTAATGACCACAAACACAATCTATATTCACACGGATACCCCCGTCCCAGATATTGCCCAGCTCTTATTGGAGAAAAGAATCAGCGCCGTACCAGTTGTCGATCAGGAGATGAAAATCCTTGGCATTGTCAGCGAGGGCGATCTCATGCGACGTCCAGAAAATGAAACGGAAAGCCGACATTCCTGGTGGCTGGAAGCAATTTTTTCAACACGCGATTGGGCACGAGACTACATTAAAACACATGGGCGAACAGCCGATGACGTGATGACCCGCCAAGTCATTGTTGTCAGCGAAGACACTCCTCTTCATGAGATTGCTCAAATTCTCGAAAAACATCACATCAAACGAGTCCCTGTCGTCCGGAACGAGCGGCTTGTAGGAATTGTCAGCCGCGCAAACTTGCTCCATGGACTCGTCACAAAGGAACCCAAAACTGTTTCCGGAAACGATCCCGATGACAAAGAGATTCGCAGACAGCTTCTTAAAACACTATCAGAAGAAACCGGGCTCACCACAGCATTGATAAACGTCACTGTAAAAGATGGAGCAGTACAGTTATGGGGAACTGTCAACAATGCAACGGATCGCAAAGCTGCGCAACTGGCGGCAGAAAATACACCTGGTGTGAAATCAGTCGAAAACAATCTAAAACAAATCACAGTGTGGGTCAGCCCCATATGAACTGATTAAGTTTCCAAAACACATGTGAACGGGTGTATGGTTTGAGCTGTAACATCTATTTGTTGCGCTGCAATCGCACAATCAATCCGTGCAGCCTTCACGCAAAAATCAATAACTCTGAACACTTATCCGAGCGCTGTCTGGGAAATCTCTTTCCAGGGGCAGATTAAAATGAAGTGGGGGAACTGCCATGGAAGAGATGAAACAGAAATATCAGCCAAACAGCATTACTTTGGCCGGAGCCGTATCCATGGGCACCGGCGTGATGATCGGTGCAGGGATATTTGCACTGACGGGCCAAGTTGCAGAACTTGCCGGGCCACTTTTTCCCATTTCATTTCTGCTTGGCGCAATCATCAGTGGTTTCAGCGCCTATTCCTACATCAAATTATCCAATGCCTATCCCTCAGCCGGAGGTATCGCGAGTTTTTTGCAAAAAGCCTATGGCCCCGGTGTCGTCACAGCATCATGTGCGATGCTCATGGCATTGTCCATGGTGATCAGTGAAAGCCTCGTTGCACGCACCTTCGGCACCTATACGCTACAGCTTTTCAATGTCGGAGAGGACAGCATTTGGGTCCCGATCCTAGCCGTAGGACTGATCCTTTTCGCATTTCTAGTCAATATTTCAGGCAATCGTGCTGTTGGCGTGTTCTCGTTTGTTATGGCTGTTCTAAAAATCGTTGGGATCATTGCATTTGCCACGGCGGCACTGTGGGCCAGTGGAATCTCCTTACCCGCACCATCGGTGGAATCTGAGACAGCAGGCTGGACCGGTTTTGTTGCCTCCATAGCGCTATCGATTTTGGCCTACAAAGGTTTCACGACGATCACCAACAGCGGTTCCGAGCTGGTCGACCCAAATAAGAATGTCGGGCGTGCAATTATTCTTTCCCTTGTGGCGTGCCTGTTGGTCTACATGCTTGTGGCCTTCGCCGTTGGCTCCAACCTGACCCTGGCCGAGATTAGCGAAGCAAAGGATTTCTCACTAGCCGCCGCCGCGCGACCGGCCCTTGGCGACTATGGCGTCTGGTTTACTGTTGCATTAGCGATTTTGGCCACCGCTTCAGGTCTGTTAGCAAGTGTCTTTGCTGTTTCGCGAATGCTGGCGATGTTGACAGACATGAAA
Organism: Alphaproteobacteria bacterium; assembly: GCA_024275435.1. Taxonomy (GTDB): domain Bacteria; phylum Pseudomonadota; class Alphaproteobacteria; order Rhizobiales; family Hyphomicrobiaceae; genus JAJRZC01. Next base: position 6,812 of record JAJRZC010000210.1, on the reverse strand, counting down.
CTTATCCCGCACCGGCATTTTGGTATGCCGGGCCATATCCAAAGCCATACCCTGGTCTACACTGTCGTCATGGCTTCACTCTTGGCGGTCTTTTTCGACCTCAGCCGTATCGCGTCACTGGGCGCAATCTTCTATCTCGTAATGGATATCGCGGTGCACTGGGGTGTCTTCTCGCGTCTTCGTGAGCAAGTGCAGGCCAATGCAGCAATTCTTCTAGCCGCAATCGTGTTGGACCTCGTCGTTCTAGGAGCCTTCCTGACTATGAAAGCTGGCTCAGACCCCATGATCATCGTAGTTGCCGCCCTGGGCATAGCTATCGTGTTCGCCGCCGAGTGGCTGTTCATCCATCAAGGAGGGCACAAAGGTGCGCCCGACCATTCGGAACATGGCGACCAAGGGTAAAAATTTTAGAATAAAGAATAGAGACAGGTTAGATTCTTGATATCAACGAAAGGGTCATCATGGCACTTATCGTTCTCATCGGCACCAGCCTAGTGTTGCTGACAACTCTTTTTCATTTTGCCGTTTTACGCGTACTGTCGGGACAGATGGCGCAAATCGAAATGAACAACAGCCTACGAATTTTGGTCATGATATTTGTGGCCTTTGGTGCCCATATTGTAGAAATCTCTCTTTATGCTGTCGCTTATGCACTGGTCGTTTTATTGGAGCTGGGAACTTTCGGCGGCGCCACGATCTCCACACCCCTCGACTATTTTTACTTCTCCATCGTTTCTTTCACCTCACTTGGGATAGGTGATGTTTTCCCCGATGGACATTTACGGTTCATAGCCGGGATCGAAGCTTTAAATGGTCTTCTGCTCATTGCCTGGACCGGTTCATTTATCTTTCTCGCCATGGGCCACCTATGGCCCTGGCAAAACTGCAAAGAACCTCCCCGCAAAAGCAAACTAGAGTGAATCGGCCACCACTTCAGCCCATTTCATAAATCAGGCGCTCAATTCCTTGCTCCTTGATGCAAGCTCATGTTTGATATTCTCCGCAAGACAATCGCGGCAGTCCAATAAGCGTGCTATAGAAAACTGTAATAGCCAACGCACTTTGGCAGCGATATCTCTACAGCAATATGAATTCATACCGCGCCCTGTGACGTAAAATATTTCAGCCTTAAAATCACACGCACTTGGAAATAAAACCATTGACGACAAGTTAGGAATAAAGCGTGCGAAACTTTCCAGGCCTAGCAATGAAAAACTGGCTAACAAACATAGCACGCAAATACACCACCCAATGCGATTTTGGAGTGGCATTTCTAGCCGCTGGATCGGTTGTTTTCCTGGCCTTGTTTGTATCGCCTCTGGTCAACAAACTACCCGACCATCCCCCCCAAACAAATATTACCCCGCCAGTACGTACCGTCGACTATGTTAGAGAAGTCCGTCCCATTCTCGATCGGCGTTGCGTCGTCTGCCATGCTTGCTACGATGCACCATGTCAATTGAAGCTTTCTTCAATGGAGGGCATCGCAAGAGGCGCCAGCAAGACACCCGTTTATAATACATCACGCCTGAAAGCCGTCGCTCCCACACGCCTTTATATTGACGCAACATCAACATCGCAATGGCGGACGAAAGGCTTTTTCCCGATCACTGAAAGCAAGACCAAGGCCAACCAGCAATCCTCCTCCGACAGTGTACTTCTTCGCATACTTCGTCACGGCCGCGCGCACCCCTTTGCAAAAAACAGCAAGCTACCAAAGCAGGTAAAACTTGACATATGGCGTGAACTTTCCTGTCCAGACTCGGCAGAAATTGACAAATACACCAAAGAATTTCCCCATGGTGGCATGCCATACGCAATGGCGGCACTTTCAGACAAGGAATACCAGGTCCTTCACTCTTGGGCCGTAAATGGCAGCTTTGAAAATGGAGATACGCCGACGAAAATTGCGCTGCCAGTCCAAAAAGAAATAGAAAAATGGGAAAGTCTACTCAATGGTCCCAGCGCAAAACAGCGCCTCGCAGCAAGGTACATTTATGAACATTTGTTTCTTGCCCATCTTGTATTCGAGGAACTGGCACCCTCTCAATATTTCCGTTTGGTTCGCTCTCGCACCCCGTTGGGGCAACCGATCGAAGAGATCGCCACCCGGCATCCCCATTCATCACCTGGAGACGCGCCATTCTATTATCGGCTACGTCTCCTAAAAACATCCATCGTCCACAAAACACATCTTGTTTACCCACTTAGCAAGACAAAACGTTTACGCATCAAGGAACTTTTTTTCAATACTCAGTGGGATGTCGGTACGCTCCCCGGATACGAAAGCAAAACCGCCTCAAATCCGTTTGTTACATTTGCAGCGATTCCAGCGCGCTCGCGTTACCTGTTCCTCCTCGATAACGCCCGCTTTTTTGTGATGACGTTTATCCGTGGCCCGGCTTGTCGCGGCCAAGCGGCTTTGAACGTCATCGACGATCATTTCTTCCTGGCCTTTCTAGACCCGGAATATGATCTATCTGTCTCCGATCCTGAATTTCTTCAAACAGCAAAAACGTTGATCGAGATCCCACTCGATAGTAGTTCCCCTCTCACTTTGCTACAGCGCTGGAAAGGCTACTACGCCTCACACCGTCGTTACCTTCGGTTTCGCGAAGACTCTTATTTTCAAAAAGACCCGAAAGGAGAACGCGTATCACTGGATAGTCTTTGGAGCGGAAACCAGTATAACAAACAGAGTTTCCTCACTGTATTCCGGCACTTCGACAGTGCCAGCGTAATACCAGGCTTCATAGGCGAAGTGCCCAAGACCTTTCTCATACTGGACTACCCGATCTTAGAGAGGATGTATTACAACCTGGTTCCCAATTTCGATGTTTTCGGGAACATCACCCATCAATTGCTCACCAGACTTTCCATGGACTATCTGCGCATGGAAGCAGAAGATATCGCACTTGGTTTTTTCCCACCCGAATCCCGCGAAGAAATTCGTAACTCATGGTACCGGGGCGCAAGCGCACAATTGGTTCTTTATCTTGCCCACAAAAGATCCGAACGAGAACGAGGAACAGCAATAGACTTCAAAACGAAAACGCCGAAAGTTGAATTGATTGAAAATATGATCACGCGATTTGATCAGCTGAAAAACCAACCAGATACCTTGAACCGTTGCGCTCAAGGGCAATGCCGCCCACGCCCCTCACAGATGACGCTAGAAACGCAAGAGCAGCTAAGGAAAATCGCTTCACAACGTGGCGAGTATATTCGGTTTTTGCCCGACCTCTCCTACCTGCGAATAAAAAGCGGAAACAACGAAAAGAACGATCAGATGGTCACGATCATCAGAAACAAAGCCCACACAAACGTTGCGTTTATATTCGGAGAAGAAAGAAGGCGGGTTCCTGAAGAAGACACCCTGACACTGGTTTCGGGCTTTGTGGGAAGCTATCCTAATTTTTTCTTTGAAGCCGAGGCCGCGAATATAGCGGCCTTTATCAAAGACCTGAAGGCATTGAAGACGGCCGAGGACTTTAACCACTTTGTCGAGAATTATGGCATCCGTCGTACTAGCCCGAAATTTTGGGAAACCGCCGACTGGTTCGCCGATCATATGTATGAAATCCTACCCAAAGAAGCCGGTATTCTCGATCTTAACCGCTATCGCAATTATTAACGGCCCCACATCGACTGCCACTTATAAACGCCTTAGTCAGATAACGAGGATAATAAGTCCCTGACCTAGGTCGAAAATTGGAATCGTCTCTCTTTGGCAACGAGTTAGAAATACTTGCTCTTCGTTGACGTAGACTTGATGAGATCGACGATTAGGCCACTTGACGTGCCACATTTCAACGTTCATGCATAATGACATGAATAGAAATTCTACCCGTTCGAGCTCCATTTCAATGGCTCAGCGCATTTGCGCATGGGTCTTGATCGCTATGCTGCTGCCAAGTAGCGCAGCGAACGCGCTGCTTGTTTGGTGTTCTTCTGCTGACGGACACGCAGCTGTGGAGTTCACCCTCGGATCAGATTTTCATCATGTTGGGGCTACCACAGCCAAAAAATCGACGTCAGGGCACGCGCACGCAGCAGCCGTTGAGCATCGATGTCATGATACAGACTGTGTCGATACACCTGCTATTTCTTCGGCTGTCTTGTCCAAGGTTCTCCGCGTAGAGAAGGCCGAAAAGACAAATCATGTGCCAGAATATGATGCCGGAACCATCGTCCTGGCGTTGTCACCCCAGAACATTGTCGTTCAAACGACACCTGATCATTCCCGATCCAGCTACTTGGAAACGCGTGAACGCATTGACCCAACGATCCTTGCGCAGCGTTTTACAGTCCTGAGAATTTAGACCTCCCAATCGTGACAGACAATTGATCACGTGGCGATCCCTGTGAGAGCCAACGTGTATTTCCGTTCATGATTGGGAGCAAGATCTTGCCTGCCAAATCAAAGCTTTACCTCCTCTGCCCGGGCTCCGTAATCCTGTTGGGATTAACAGGTTGTGCAATCCAGCAACCCGGCGTTGACGGCCCCAGAGTCGCTGGCGCGACTTACCGAGCACAGGCTGAGACCATCGAACACGACGTTGGTACTTGGTCGGCGCACGTAGTCGAGCCGCCAATTTCTTTCGATCGCTCGCTAACGCTAGGTGAAGCGCTGGTTCGCGCATTGCGGTACAGCCCGGCCCTGCAGGCATCGGCTTATGAAATCGAAGCAAAGCAAGGGGAAGCGCTTCAGGCATCCTTTCGGCCCAACCCTGTTGCCTCTTTAGAACTTGAAAATTTCGGAGGTACCGGGTCCCTTGGTGGTTTTGCCGAAGCAGAAGAAACACTGGCGATTTCGCAACTCATAGAGCTTGGCGGCAAACGCATAAAACGGCTAACCGTTGCTCAGCTCGATAGAGACGTAAGCGCCTGGGACTACGAGGCACTGCGTCTCCAGGTCACAAGGGAAACCGCCGAAGCCTTTATCGACGTTCTGGCAACACAAGAAGCCATTGCAAAATCTAAAGAAGCCAACCGCATCGCCCGCGACTTAGAGCGCGACGTCAAGGCACGCGTTGAAGCCGGCTCAGCCAATCCCATCGAAATACAACGTACACGACCAATCGTTGCCAACACGCTTGTGAGATTACAAGCGGATCAAGCGCGGCTCGTACCTGCAAAACGTCGGCTTGCGAGTATGTGGGGGGCTTCAACCATGGATTTCGGGCGGGTGGCAGGCCGCTTCAGTACCAGAACAAGTCTTCCATCCGTGGATTCAATTTTGGCTGACCTCGCAAACAATCCAAACATTGCCCGGTGGGGTGAAGAAATCGCAAGACGAGATGCGTTCGTAGCCCTCCAATACGCCAAAGCAATACCTGATGTCACACTGGGCGCAGGTGTCCGGCGTCTTAACAGTACCGATGACACGGCAATTGTCGCTAGCGCCACTGTCCCGATCCCCATCTTTGATCGCAATTCCGGTAACATCAGTGCCGCTCAATCTCGCTTGGAAAAGGCAGAGTTTGAGCGCGGCGCAACGGCGGCTTCACTGCGCTCCATGATTTTAGAAACTTATGCCGATCTGGCTGCAGCAGCCGCACAGGTACGCGCGTTGTCTGGCAGCGTTGTTCCCCCCGCACGAAGCGCATACCGAGCCGTGCAGGCAAGTTACCAAGCAGGAGAGTCCGATCTCCTCGCAGTGCTGGACGCACGTCGCGTTCTGTTCGATGCCCAACTCAACCTCATCGATGCACAAGCGAAATTTGCAAAGGCCAAGGTCCGTATCGAAGGACTGATCGGCCGCAAAATCTAATCACGTCGTAACTCAAAAAGGAGAAAACTATGAAGATTCTAATGACGACAGGAAGCGTGACGGCAGCAGTCCTTGGCGTAGTGATGGTGACTGGCACCGCCTTTGCGGCCAACCAGTCTCCATTGCCCTCACCAGGAATTGACACCCAGCAGCGCCACATGTCGGCTGAAATTAGAATTGCAGAAAACCATGGGAAGGATGGAAAAGACCATAAACACATGGATGGAAAACACGAAGGCCACATGGAAGGCGACGAGCATAAGCACAAAGAAGGCGAAGCGGCCCACCATGGCGAGGAAGGTCATAAACACAAAGAAGGTGACGAGCACGCCCATAAAAAAGGCGAGCATGACGATCACGAAGAGCACATGAAAAAAGGATCAGACGACAAATAAGGTTTTTCCGTTTCTCTTGTTTGACAAACCGCCAGACAAGTCATGAAACATGAAAACCACTTCGAGCCTCGACAGCAAAAATCAAGTCGAGGCTCGAATAACCAATTTCGGGTATTGGAGCCCTAGATGAAAACAACAATAGCTTTACTCACCTCATGCCTACTCATGACCCTCGCTCCGGTTATGGTTCGCGCTGAAGTTCAAAGCTTCAATGATCGAGAGGAACTCCTCTCAGATCAGAAGACCGATATACCCCGATGGATAGTCGCAGAAGCGGGGCATATCCACGAGGAAAGTGAAGAAAAAACCAGCAAGCCCCAAGGCCATAAAGATCATGACGGCCATGATGCGCATGAAGGTCATGGGCATAAACCCAAAAAAGAAACGAGTAAGCCAAAAGAGCACTCGGAAAAAGGGCACGATCATGGAAGCGAGAAAACAAGCGCAAAAGCCGGCAAGGATGAACAAGGGCACGATGAACATGAAGAAGGCGTAAAGCTAAACCCTGAGCAGATGAAAGAGTTTGGCGTACAAACGGCAAGTGTTGGCCCAGGCCCCATCGCTAAGGTTATTATACGCCCCGCAGAGGTAAAGTTTGACGAGAACCTTGTCGCCCACGTCGTTCCCCGTGTATCTGGCATCGT
>JAJRZC010000209.1 GCA_024275435.1 Alphaproteobacteria bacterium | reverse complement strand
GGGTCATTGAAACCGCACTATATTTTCTTCGCCACGATTGAGGTGATTGCTATGCTCACCATCGCTTACCTGGCCTGGACTTGGCGAGAAGCCAAAGTCCGGTGACCGGGAATCTTTCAAAACAATAGTGACAGGCACAAATTGGCCGCGCCATTTCTGCGGAAATTTTCGGCAAGTGAGAATGCTGCCTTCCGCGGTGTTTGGCTGGGCAATACTTTTCCACCTTGGAACGGCCACGAGGCCGCCGCACGCCAATCTTGATTTACCCACTAGGAATTAGGAAGCAAGAAGATCGTCATCTAAACATTGTCCCAAGAAAAGCCGTTCGCATAATATATATTATGGAAAATAGTATATAGAGTAACATATGATTCAGGGAGTTATTTGGATCATAAATAATGTGTTCTTGCTTGAGCGTATTATTTTTCGCAGACACGTAACCCTAGCCGTAATGTACATTCCTCTTCCGAGGATATTCATTCCCAAGCAATCAAAACGCAGAAGCATGGGACTCCCTGGCCACCTGAGATGCGAAACTTCCATCAGCGCCACTGAGGCCCCTGTTTCCAAGGGTCTAAGTTTCTGAGCATCTCACGACGTAAAGCAGAAAGAACCGTACCATCCCTCAAAGCGCAGAAAGGGCAAACAGGCATCGCAGCAAAGGATCCCCTCTCCTACTTTTCATACTCATCAACGATAAACTGATTGAGAAGACGAACGCCCCATCCCGAACCCCAACTTGGGCTGATCGGTGAACTGGGAGCGTCCATCGCTGTGCCAGCACAATCAATATGCGCCCAGGGCGTCTCATCCTTAATAAAACGCTGAAGGAACTGTGCAGCAGTACACGCGCCCCCCCACCTTCCGCCAAGATTTTTGACATCTGCATTTGGCGTATCAATGGCTTTGTCAAAAGCCTTGTCCAAAGGCAACCGCCATATCTTTTCACCAGTAGCACTTGAAGCACGATTAAGACCGGCAACAAGATCATCGTTATTACTGAACAGTCCGGCAAATTCCTTGCCCAACGCCATCATGATAGCCCCCGTCAACGTGGCGAGATCAATAATCAACTTGGGATGATATTTCTCCTGCGCGTACCAAAGCACATCCGCAAGCACCAGCCGTCCTTCAGCATCGGTGTTCAAAACTTCAATGGTTTGACCCGACATCGACGTGACGATATCACCAGGGCGCACCGCACTGGAGGATGGCATGTTCTCAACGCAGCCAATCAACCCTACGACGTTCACCTTCGCTTTGCGTGCCGCCAGCGCATGCATCAAACCCACAACACACGCCGCACCGCCCATGTCACCCTTCATATCTCCCATGCCCGCAGAAGGCTTGATGGATATGCCGCCAGTATCAAACACAACCCCCTTGCCAACAACTGCAATGGGTTTTTCTTTCTTCGACCTGGCTCCATTCCACCGCATAATAGCAACGCGTGTCGGCCGAGCACTTCCCTGCCCCACACATAAAATCGCGCCCATCTTGAGTTTCTCAAGTTCCTTGTCACCCAAGATTTCCACATCCACCCCAAGAGCTTCCAGATCTTTGGCACGTTGGGCAAATTCGACAGGTCCAAGCATGTTGGCCGGCTCATTGACAAGATCGCGTGCCACATGCACCCCAGTTGCTATGGCCCGATAGGATTCAAATGCCGCTTGCGCCTTGGCAGGACTTGGACAATGCACGACAAGCTTGGTCAACCCATCCTCTTTGGCCTTGTTGTCCCCATTGTCATCGTTGGAAGAACTGCGTGTGACATATTTTTTGAATTTGTAGTGACGCAGCTGAATACCAAATGCCAACACAGCGGCAAGTTTGTCGGTACCTATTGTTGTTTCCCCTGGAAGCTCCGCAACCAAACATGCCGTCTTAACCTTGCGCGCCC
>JAJRZC010000208.1 GCA_024275435.1 Alphaproteobacteria bacterium | reverse complement strand
CTTACATGAACTAATAGCCAAGATAACCTGACACTTTTTCTCGATATCATCAGCTAGAGTGTAACTCGGTGAGTTTTGTCGTGATTGACAGAACTCGCTGGTGCTTTGATATGCACTATGATGGAAATGTTCAGGGTTTGCCTGTTCCCATTTTAGGTGTTTAGACCTGTTTTTAAGAGGTACGCCTCTTATGATTGGCTATTTTCCCTCTAGGCAGAGTGCTGCTGGCCCGGTATAGATTTTAGCTTCTGGTATGGTTAATGCGTTGTCCGGTAAGGCGGGATTGTTTGATCGCGTTTGAAGGGCAATTTTTATCAAACACAAATATATCTGAGTGGATTTTGTACATGCGCGCATCCTTCAAATATTTCTCTGTATTTGCTTCTTTGATTGCTCTGGTGGCGGTTTCCACATCTCCTGCGTTCGCCAAGTGCACGCGGCTGGCTTATTCCGTGAATGATTATGGAAAGGTTGGGCCCACGAATGATGCGAAGCAGCTGCTTGATAAATACATTGCCGAGTGGACGGCTAAGCGCGGTATCACAAGATATCGTACTGGCCCCAAGTCCGTGAAATGTGAGTTGTTTATCGATTTAATTGTGTTCGATGAGTACACATGCCGGGCAGAGGCTACCGTTTGCTGGGGTGGCAATTCACCAGCTGGTGCGCGCTCTTCTCGTTCGAGCGGTAATCCAGGCAGTGGTTCTGGTGACGATAAAGCTGAAATGAAAAAGCCTGAGCCGAGCGCTGCGGAGGCAAGTAACGCCGCTGATTCAAGATATGTAACCAGCGAATAAACGTGTTTTTTTATTTTGGACTTCAGGGTTTATTGTGAGGGACTTTCAACCCTGTCGAGACGCAGGCGGTGTCTGGAATCCGTTAGTAGAACCATCACGCCCAAACCGGCGATGACGACACCCATGGCGGTGGCTCCTGCAATGACAAACATGATCATCATTTGATATTTGGCAGCTTCCACAGGGTCTGCGCCGGCGAGTATTTGTCCGGTCATCATCCCCGGCAGGGAGACAAGGCCTGTTGTTGCCATGGCATTGATGATGGGCATGAGACCGGTTCGTAACGCTGAAGATAGTACGTTGTCGAGCGCGACAAATCTTGGATGTCCGGCGGCAAGGCGTGCTTCGATGTTGACGCGTTCCCTGTGTGCGGTTTCCACGAAAGTGGACAAGACAAGTGAGACGCCCGTCATGGTATTGCCGAGGACCATGCCCAGGATAGGCAGGATGTAGCGTGGTTGGTACCATGGATCGGGTTCGATTATTCCCCTGACAGCATAGACCGTGACCAGGATGCCAACGAACATCATGGTGCCTGTTCCCAAGCCATAGGCAAGCAGACCTTTCAGCTTTCTGTTTTGCCTCAAGGTAATTTCAAAACCTGCCACGGCAATCATGATTACGGCAAGCAGGATCGTCCACCAGGGGGATGTTTGGAGAAAAATCCATTTTAGAACGAAGCCGATCAGTGCGAGTTGCACGACCATGCGAATGCTGTTGAGTAATAAAGTGCGTTCCAGTTTCAGGCCAAAGCCCCATGACAGGGCGCCATTTGCGATCATCAGCAATGCAGCCAGGACAATGTCGGTTACTGATAGGGGTACGTAAGTCATTGAGAGCTCGATCAGGGATTAAGTTTTAATTCGTTCTGTTGGCTCGTTGGTTTGTTTTTTTGCTGGGCTTGCGAATTTTTGGGGCGCGGCGAGTTTCAATGTCTTATCAGCCAGGCGATCAATTTGCGCCTGGTTGTGACTTACCAGCAGGACGATTTTTCCCGACAACAATTGGTATCGGATCAACTCTTCGACAAGAGCGGCATTTGTTGGGTCGAGGGAGGCTGTCGGTTCATCCAGGAGAAGGGCACGGGGTTCATCGATTAGGGCTCGAACGAAAGCAAGACGTAAGCGCTCGCCAGTTGAAAGTTTTGCTATGGGGCGATCGAGTAATTCGGGACCGAGATTGAGAGCGTGCATCAGTTTTTTTCGAACTGAGACTGCTTTTGGGGTATCGGGGAAGGCGGGACGGGGGGTGTCAGTCCACCAGCCAGGTTCAGCGGCGACATAACGAACCATCTGGCGCCATCGGGGAGCTTCCATTTCATTTCGTAACGCTCCGTTTAAGACGACAAGTCCGGGAGCATCATCAAGATCGGCTATGGCGCGCAAAAGACGCGTTTTGCCAGAACCTGATGGACCTTGAATCGCGAGGCACTCACCCTCTTTGACTTCAAATGAAAGTGGTGCGCTGTCACCAATTCTCAGGTTTTCGACGCGAAGCAAGATTGAGACGTCCCTGATTGTTCATGGAGGTCGAACTGAGGCTTGTGTGATGGGAATTCTGTTAACACAACCTTTGAGGACCGGATGCTTTTCAGGTTAGCAGTCAGGTGGTGGTTTGCAATCAAGAAACTTTGAAGGATTTGAGTTAGGTGCGCAGGGTTTATTGTGAAACGGCTTATATTTACGCTGCTACCCTTGCCAAATTCATGATTTTTTCTTGCAGGCTCTCGCGATTATACGGTTTCATGATGAAATCGGTGATTCCGCCGGAAAAAGCGAAGTTTATATCGTCAGAATCCAGTTCTGTTACGCAATAGATGATTTGAGTTCGAGAGCGTGGGAAGGTTTGTGAAAAGGTTTGCAGGAAATCATGTGCCGTCATTCCTGGCATCATCCAATCCAGTAAAATGAGCTGGGGCATCTCCTGTTGGCACATTACCAGGGCTTCATCTGCGCTTTCAGCTTCAGATACCTTGTAGCCTATCTGCTCAAGGATGAGCCGGCCAACTTTTCTGATGATGGCGGAATCTTCAATGATTAGGCACTGCTTCATAGGGCGATCCTCAGAGTAGGGCGGTCCTCAGATGGCACAGGGGTGTTACGTGCTCAAAAACAAAGTGCTTTGTTTTTTGAGAATGTATGACTGACTGTGCAACTCAGGTCTTTATTGGTGGCCACTATTGTAAATTGGATCGCGTTAATAGAGTGTTTCAAACGGTCTCGAAACGAACTTTGAATATTTAAATGAGATTTAGGCTTTGGCAACGATGAGGATGTCGTCGCCATCTTGCAGAATTTCGATAGGCATCTTTGCAAGCAAAGCAAGGCGACAGGTGTAATAAGCCTGGATCGACATGGCGTCGAGTCCGCTGGCGTCTTGGCCGGAGACAAATTCGGTTAGGTACTGTGGGGGGCGAGTATTTGGGCCCACGCAACGTAATTCAAAGCTGGGCTTT
>JAJRZC010000207.1 GCA_024275435.1 Alphaproteobacteria bacterium | reverse complement strand
GCATGATTTCAGTTTTGGGACAAAGCGAGGAGGCTTCAAGCCAGTCAATAAAGGCCCAGCCCAGACCATCGTCCTGTCGCCCGACATTGCCAATGCCATAGATCAAGCTTGAGCTATTATTGTAGTCGGCCAGGCAAACATCATGACAAACATGAAGATCATCAGCGGACACGTTCATCAACCAGCACACCTTCTGAATCAAACACGGAGACAACAAGAGGCATTTGTCCCATGGCGTGGGTGGCGCAACTCAGACACGGATCATAGGCACGAATACCCACTTCAATGGCATTCATCATGCCCTCTGTAATTTCAGCCTTTCCTCCAAGGTAATCCTCAGCAACCGAACGTACAGTGCGGTTCATCACCGTATTATTCTGCGTCGTCGCAACCACCAGGTTGGCAAAAGTTATATTGCCTTCCTCACAAGCCCGGTAGTGGTGCAGCAAGGTTCCCCGTGGGGCCTCAACAACACCAACACCTTCGCCAGTCCACGCTCCCTCAGGCGGGCTCATGACCAGTTGATCTTTTTGCAGGTCCGGATCCTTCAAAAGCTCTTTGATCAGCTCGGCCGAATGAAGTATCTCGATCGCCCGCGCCCAGTTGGTGTGCAAGGTCATGTCGTTTGCCTTGCCCTTGGTATAATCGTGGAAACGCTCCAGGGCCGCTTTTGCCAACGGTGTTGAAGCAGAATACGCTTTCGTCACATTTACCCGTGCGAGTGGGCCAACACGAACGGAACCAGCTTCTCGACCCAAGTCTTTCAGGAAGGGGAATTTCATGTAGCTCCATTCTTCCGTAGCCTCGGAAAAATGATCGAGATAATCGTGATAATCCATTTCCGCGACAATAGTCTTGTCTTTATCAATGATGCGCATTTTACCGTGATAGTAGTCGACGTTGCCATCATCATCCACCAGCGACATGTTCAAGGCTGGAACTTCTGCAAATGAATCCACTTCCTTGCGATTCTTTTCATGAAACTCATGAAAAATATTCAAGCCATCTTGAGCATACTTGATGACTTTATCTATGGACAGCAGACCATCCTCACCATTTAACAAACGGTCTCGCTCAGTTGTGGAGATGTTTTTATTAACGCCACCAGGAACGGAATTGATCCCGTGCATGCGCTTGCCAAACACGGTCTTGATAACTTCCTGCCCCCATTTACGTAAGGCCACCACGCGCTTTACAAGCTCAGGATCAGCCTCCACAAGTCCCAAGATGTTGCGTTGCTCAGGCGGAGCGTCCATGCCAAACAGCATTTCTGGGACAACACAATAAAAGTATGCGGTTGAATGTGATTGCAGTTGCTGGGCATAGTGACCCAATCGGCGAACCTTTTCCGCCGTAGGCAATATTTCTATTCCCGATCCCAGACCCACACCAACCATATCATCCAGCGCCTTTGCTCCGCATAGGTGATGGCTGACAAAGCAGATTCCGCAGATCCGTTGCAACAGCATTGGCGCTTCCCAGAATGGGTGCCCCTGCACGAATTTTTCAAAACCACGAAATTCAACAACATGAAGCTTGGCATCAACAACCCTGTTATTGTCATCGAGATGCACCGTGACCTTGCCGTGCCCTTCAACCTTCGTAACAGGGTCGATGACTAGCTTTCTGCTCATCTGCAGTGTGTCCTTGTTCAATCGTAACGGTTCATGGATGCCGGCAAATCGAATTCCCGGCCATTCACCAAATCGTCGAGTACCTTGAAAATTGTGGCTCCGTCAGGCGGGCATCCGGGGATGAAATAATCCATCTTCACCACTTCATGGCAGGGATAAACCTTGGTCGTGATACGCGGTATATCCTCGTGGTAGGGAATAGTGAGTTTGGCTTGCGGTACCGCTGTGGGTGAAGCGATATAGGCTTCCTTGAGGCAGTCTTCCAACGACACATCGTTGCGCATAGCTGGAACGCCACCCCAGACAGCACAAGCGCCAACAGAAATCAGTACATCGCAGTTTTCCCGGAAGTGCTCCAATGTTTCGATGTTCTCCTCATTGGCAACGCCGCCTTCCACAAAGCCAATGGCGCATCGATGTGGAATGCGCTTGATGTCTGTTAGAGACGACCGTGTGATGTTCACCTTTTCCAGCAAAACCAATAAGTTTTCATCCATATCCAGAAAGGAAAGTGTGCAACCCCAGCAACCACACAAACCGATCATCGCTACTTGAATTTTTTCGTCTCTTGCAGCCTGGACAGAAGGATCCATCGGGGTTGCCTTCAGTTCATGGGAAGCGACCTCATTTTTGGTTGTCGTGCTCACTTTTCATCTCCCATCAAGGCGCGTTCGCGAACAGATTGGATCTCGAATTTGCGCTGGCCTATGGGCTCGTCATAACCACGTCCCTTCTCGATAATGCACCCAACAGGACATAAATCAGAGGCTTCTCGAACCTGTTCAGGTGGCATTTTATCAGCCAGTTCAACATCAATCTCAATGCTCGCTTTTGTTCCACGATCATCAATGCTGAATATCTTCTGACCGCTTTCCTTGTCGCGAATAAACTCCACACAACGCTGGCAGAAAATACAACGGTCTCGTTCCAGAAAGATGTGCTTGGAAACATGGTCGCGTTTACGAACAGGAAAGCGGTAGGGAAAACGAGAGACCATCATGTCAACTTCATAACCAACCGCTTGAAGCTCACAGCGACCACTTTTCTCGCAACTGGGGCAGTTGTGGTTACCTTCGACGAACAGCAATTCTACCAACGCCTTGCGCATGTCGGTAACTTCTGGCTCATTGACCTTGACTTCCATCCCATCTGTTACAGGGACTGTACAGGAAGCCATCACACTATCGTTCACGCGAACCGAACAGACACGACATGTACCAAGGCACGGCTTCCCTCGGACATAGCATAGGCTTGGAATATAAACGCCGTTGTCAGCAGCAACATCAATGAGTGCTTCGCCCTCTTGGGCTTCCACTACCTTTCCGTCAATCGTTATGCGAACGCTCATTTCACCTCCTCAGGGACCAATGTCTTGTACGCCTTTTCATGCCCCTGCAATGCTTCTTCTAGATCGAAGGAGGGTAGGAGTGGTCCTTTAGATTGTACGATTATCTGTTGGTAAAGTTCTGGAAACTTTTCCATAGTCGTCAGCAGTGGTCTTGGAGCTGTCGTGCCCAGTCCGCAGCGACTGGTTGCGCGCATCAAAGCGCCCCAGCTAACGATATCATCGAGATCTTTTTGGCAGGCGCGGCCAGCCAATAGAAGCTCCACCTTGTGAAGCAGGTCGACGCCACCGGCCCGGCAGGGGACACAGATGCCACAGGATTCATGGACAAAGAATGTCATGAAACTCTTGATCATATCGACAAGGTTCCGTGATTTATCAAAGATCATGAACGATCCATTGCAGGACAAGTCACTGTAGCAGATCTGCCGTTCACCATCCTTCGCAACAGATACACACTCCCCCGATGGACCGCTGATTTGTACCGCCATAGGATCTTTTGCGCCCACCATCTCCAGCACATGATTTAGAGTGACGCCCCATTCAATTTCAAAAATACCCGGACGTTCGCAATCACCCGAGACACTCAACAGGCGCGTACCCGTAGACTCGTCGGTTCCCATGCCCTTGAACCAGTCGCTGCCTTTTTCAAGAATCCGGCAGACGGATGCAAAGGTTTCAACGTTGTTGACGCAGGTTGGCTGGCCTAGATAGCCCTTCTGGATCGGATAAGGCGGCTTGACCCGAGGCGTGCCCCGCTTACCTTCACACGACTCGATCAACGCCGTTTCATCACCGCAGATATAAGCGCCCGCGCCCATCTGAATCCGAATGTCAAAATCAAATTCCGTATCGAGAATCTTGTTGCCAAGAAGGCCATCTTCTCGAAATTCCTGCAACTGCTGTTCTAGATAATCCTTGAGGTAGCGGTATTCCGTACGAAGGTAGATGATGCCAACGCGCGAGCCTATGGCATAAGCCGCAATGACCATCCCCAACAACACGTCCTTGGGAGAGCGTGTCAGCAGGACTCGATCCTTGAACGTTCCCGGTTCCCCTTCATCCGCATTGCAGATGATGTATTTTTCAGTGCCTTCGGCTTCCCCGCACAACCGCCATTTCAATCCTGTGGGAAAACCAGCGCCCCCGCGTCCGCGCAGGTTGGAACTGGAGACAATTTCAATAATCTCACTAGGAATCTTATTAAGGCATCCCCTTAGGATTGCTTTGTAATCCAAGCCCGGTTTGAAAAACACCTCGCCGCGTTCGCGAATATTGTCAGATACCAGTGAATTCACATAGGCAACATCACGACGATCCTTCCCAGCAGAATTGGCAACCTCACCCGCGGTTTTGCCCTGTTTAAGCTGGCCGATAATATCTTTGACTTTCGCAGCGGTGAGATTGGTGAACACCACATCGTCGACCATCATAGCGGGTTCCTGGTCACTCAGACCAATGCAGTTGGTGTCAAAAAGACCAAAGATATTCGTATCATTCACTTCACCAAAAGCGCATCCAACTTCCTGCTCTAATGCAGCCCGCACATCCTCATACCCATTCATCCGAGCAATAACGGAATCACACAGGTAAACTTGGTGTCTGCCTGACGGTCGAGTAATGAAAAAGTGATAGAAGGAGATGGTTTCGCGAATGTCCAGAGGAGACATGTTCAAGCCGTCTGACAGCAAGCCCACGGCTTCATCACCAATGTAACCATGAAGTTTTTGGACATCCCATAACATATCAATCAATCGAGTTTTATCACAGTGATAAAGCGATAAAATTGACTGGATTTGTTGGTGCATGCCAGAGGCTCCTCCGTGAGGTGATCAATAGTTCAAAGAATTCTCTTCATACTCCACTTGCCACGGGTCAAAGGTGGGCGCATCCATTTTTGTTCGCAAATTAGGACACTATGGTACAGTTTCACGTCTATGTGAGAACTGAGCGCGCGATCTTATGCCCCAATAACTTTCATTGTTAGGAACCAGAAATTGGTGATTGTTGTTTTTCGAATTTGCTTGGCGACTAAGTCTTATAAAATTTTCGTAATATAGAAAGTCAAACAAACTTTGCCGGGAAATATTACACATAGTTTCATCACTTATCCCATCACTTACTATATCGAACTATACAACCATGAATAGGAATAATTTATAGCTTCTTTGGCACCAGAATAACCCGTATAGTTGTTGACAAAGATCAATGTCCTTTGGGCTCCCACATAAGCAAGGTGAGCTTGGCGCAAAGGTAAAAATTCAGGAAATGGAGACGGTAAAATAGAAAACGACAACTCATTTTCTGCGCGCATGGCAACGATCATACGTAAGCCCTGGTTCAAAATAGCCGCCACGATCGCCGCTGTAGTTTTGATTTTTACAGCAGGCATTTTCATCTACGCGAACCGCCCTATTTCAGTGCAAGTCGCATCAGTTGAAGAAAATATTCCAGTCCGCGTTTTTGGACTGGGAACTGTCGAGGCCCGCAATCTGTCGAAGGTTGGCTTCGAGGTCGGCGCCAAATTGGTTGAGCTGAAAGCCGATCATGGTGACAAGGTCGCCAAAGGTCAGGTGTTGGCACGCCTTAATACCGGCGAGCAGGAGGCCAAGGTTTCCAAGGCACGCGCCGCGGTTCTCATCGCTAAGGTCAACATAAAAAAATCAATAGCAAACCTCGATAAAGCTCTCGCGGTGTATGCTCAAAGAAAGGACGCCAATAAGCGAAAACAGGCTCTTGTCGGTCGCAATGTTGTATCCCAGCAGGTTGCCGAGGAAACAGCACGCGATGAAGCCGTGGCAAAAGCGGATGTGGCTATAGCTAAAAGTGACTTGGAAAGTGCCAAAGCGCAGCTAGCGGATGCGCAAGCCCAGCTTCAATTCGAGGAAACCATGCTGGGGCACCGAACGCTAAAAGCGCCCTACGATGCGTTGGTCATTGAACGACACAAGGAACTTGGCTCTGTCATAAAAGCGGGAGACCCGATTTTTACTCTAATTGCGGTTGGATCCTATTGGGGTCTAGCCTATGTGGACGAAGCACGCGCAGGTTTCATCACGGAAGGTCAAAAAGTGGATGCCCGCCTTCGCTCTCGCCCACAAGACGCTTTCACAGGAAAGGTTGTTCGCATTGGCCTCGAAAGCGATCGCGTAACGGAAGAGCGTCGTGTTTTCATCAAAGGTGACAATCCACCACCGCGAATTTATCTGGGTGAGCAAGTGGAATTCTGGATTACCGTAGCAAAACTGGACAAGGCCATACTTGTCCCAGAGGCCGCCGTGCAGGGTTTCGACGGCCGAAAAGGGCGAATCTGGACCGTGGAGTCTGGGCGATTGCAACGTCGAACCGTTTTGTTTCGCCATCGCACGGAAGACGCACGGCTCGAGATCACTGAAGGTTTGCCCAAAGACGCTCTGGTCGTAACCCGCCTTGATAAAGGTTTTCATGAAGGTCGCTTTGTACGCATAAATGAGGCAGGCAACAAATGAACCTTGCCTATCGTGACATTCGCCATAATCTTGGGCGTTTCCTGCTGACCTGTATCGGCCTTGGCCTGTTGCTTGGCGTCGTCTTGGCGATGATCGGAATTTATCGTGGTCTCATCGTCGACGCCTTGACCATTGCGCGGGCGCCCGCCGTGGATGTCTGGGTGGTGGAAGCAGGCACACGCGGCCCCTTCGCAGAAGCATCGCGCATTCCAGGAGATACAAGAGAATCCATTGCCCGTATTGCAGGCGTTTCAGCGGCCGGCAGCATCACTTACCAGACCGTCGAAACCAAACATCTAGGAAAGAAACTACGGCTCTACGTCATCGGTTATGAACTGACCCGCCCTGGTGGTCCGCCTCACATCGCCAAGGGGCGTAGCATCGCGCGCAGCCGTTTCGAGATGGTCGCCGACAAGGCAACAGGTCTTGAATTAGAAGATCGCATTCGCCTTGGTCGTAATGTTTTTACCGTCGTCGGGTTAACGCAACATCAGGTCAATTCCGGTGGCGACCCAGCCGTCTATATCACCCTCTTTGATGCACAGAAACTTCAGTTTGACCTCGCTCCCACGGCCCTAAGGGTTCAGATGGCGCGTGGAAACAGCGGGTCAAGCCGTGATACCGTCAACGCTGTTGTCGCACGCGTCCAGGAGAATTCCTCTCCCGAGGCCATATCTCAAACGGTCCGGCGCTGGAAGCATCTAGGCGCAATTACGCAACAGGGCCAGGAGTTGATTCTCACGCGCTCTCTCGTTGACCGAGCGCGGCGCCAGATCGGCCTGTTCACCACTTTGTTGCTGATCGTTTCCGCTGTTATCATCGCCCTCATCATCTACACAATGACCATGGAAAAGTTGAAACAGATCGCGACCCTCAAGTTGATTGGCGCACCGGACCGGACAATCGTCGGCATGATCGTTCAGCAGGCCATGGCTCTGGGACTCATCGGCTTTGCAACCGGCACAATCTTGATCTACAACATCAAGGACTACTTCCCGCGGCGCGTGGTACTCGAGCCGGACAACGTTCTTATTCTTGGTCTGATTGTTTTCGTGGTGTGCCTGCTCGCAAGCGGTCTTGGTGTGCGCGCAGCGCTTAAGGTCGATCCCGCAACAGCATTGGGGGGGTAGAAAAAATGACAGAAAAAACAGACACCCCTCTTGTGCATCTGAACGGGATATCCAAACATTTTGGTGAAGGTGATACTCGTGTCGATGCGCTTCGGGACGTATCTTTGGATATCTTTCCAAAGCAGGTTATTGCGCTACTGGGCCCATCCGGATCAGGCAAGACAACATTACTCAATGTCATCGGTTGCATACTTATTCCCTCAGCCGGATCCATGGAACTTGACGGAAAAAAAATCGTTCAAGATGGCATCTGGTTACCAGGTGACTTGCGTCGACTGAGGCTCGAAAAAATTGG
>JAJRZC010000206.1 GCA_024275435.1 Alphaproteobacteria bacterium | reverse complement strand
ATATCTCGATCCGCTCGCCGACAAGCTCCTCATTGTGTGTGTGTATCTTGCCTTGGGGGTACTAAATGAACTCCCCTCATGGCTTGTCATAGGTGTGGTTTCGCGAGATGTGCTGATTGTCTCCGCCGTGGTACTCTCCTGGCTACTCAATCATCCCGTCAAGATCTCACCTTTTATCGTCAGCAAGGCAAACACCCTTGCGCAGATCATACTCGCCAGTGTTGTTCTTGCCGATCTTGGATTTGGTTTGGGACTTCAAGACCTGCGCACAGCACTCATCTGGATCACAGCCGCCCTCACCTTGGCTTCGTTGTTCGCTTATCTTCGTGCCTGGATAGCTCACATGGCCGGGGCCTGATAAGCGATGGTCTCTTATCCGTCCATTTCCAACTATAAATCAGCGAAAAACAATAATTTGTTTACGGAAGATTGTTGAGCGAGCATCTTTTCGATATGGTCTCGCCGAGACATAGACATGGTTTCATCTTTCATAGCCAAAAAGTTTTCTTACAAGTGTGTTTTAGCCCAACTGAGCAAAGGCAATGACGATGCGCATGGAACGACAGGTACTGTTTTGGCTGTTTGCAGCGCTATTATTGATACTGACCATCGGCCTGTTAAAAGACGTCTTGCTGCCCTTTGTATTGGGCATTCTGTTCGCTTACCTTCTCAACCCAGCAACAAACTTCCTTGAAAGGCTTGGTCTGCCGCGCCTGCTGGCGTCTCTTCTGATCGTATCTGTATTGATATTCTTGCTGATCATTCTTCTCGTCTTCCTGGTTCCTGTTCTCATTCAGCAAGTGCAACAGCTTGCAGTTTCGCTCCCGGGAGAACTTGAACGACTAAAAAATCTCGCAACTGCTTTTGCCCTGGCACAGTTCCCCGAAAAGGCAGCAGAAATCCAAGCTCAGATCGATCAGGCTTATTCCTCCCTAACCGGAAATTGGTCGAACCTGGCTCCCGTTCTCGCTGAGTCTTTGTGGACGCAGGGCTTGGCACTTTTCAACTTGATATCGTTGTTCCTCATCACACCGCTTGTTGTCTTTTACCTGCTGGTGGATTGGCATGCCATGACCACCAAACTCGATAGCTGGTTACCACGCGCACACCGGGACCGGATTCGCCAGCTTGCCACCGACGTCAATGAGGCAGTCAGCGCATTCGTTCGCGGTCAAGGTCTCGTCTGTCTCATATTGGGAATATTTTATGCCACCAGCCTTTCCCTCATCGGCCTTGACTATGGCTTGCTGATAGGCGCAGCAACGGGATTGGCCGCATTCGTCCCAATCGTCGGCTGGACTCTTGGCACCTTGACGGCAACAATACTCGCGATCTTGCAGTTTTGGCCCCAGGCCACACCAGTTTTAATGGTGGTCGGTGTGTTCATTGCTGGCATGGCCCTCGACGCAGGTTTTCTTGGCCCCAAAATTGTTGGCCAGAAAATCGGCCTGCATCCTGTCTGGTTGATTTTCGCATTATTTGCATTCAGTTACTTGTTTGGGGTCGTAGGGGTCCTTGTCGCAGTGCCGTTGGCAGCCGCCATAGGCGTTTTGGTACGGTTTGCCTTAAAGGTATATTTGGATAGCTCAGTATATCGTGGCGAAGAGACCAAGTCTTGAACGCATCAATGCAGCCCCACGACCTCTTGAGTTCATGACATAGTAGTCTTTACGACAAAGGTTCTCCATCACCCCAGACATGACGACGAATTTAATGCTATCCAGAGGACCTTCCTGGATATCGACAAAGTCTCCAATCACATTTCTTCGTCATTGTTACATAGTGAGGTTTCGTTTTTTTCATGGCCGCACAGCCCCGACAGCTTGTCTTCGAGTTACCCCATCGCTCAGCACTTGAAGCGGAAGATTTCCTTGTCAGCCCAGCAAACGCGGCCGCCGTCGACTTCATTGATCAGTGGCCCAATTGGCCTCATTGGGGTGCCTTGGTCGCGGGCCCGACAGGTTGCGGAAAAAGTCATCTAGCGAATGTCTGGCGCTACAAATCCGGAGCGGCAATGATCTGCGCCGCAGACCTGAAAGAAGAGGCAATCAATCATTTGCAAAAAAGTGGGGCAATGGTCATCGAGGACCTGGATCGTGGCATTTCAGATGAACGCATTCTTTTCCATCTGCTCAATCTGGGGCGACAGGAAAAATCGTGTATACTGCTAACATCCAGGTTGGCGCCAGGTGCCCTTGACGTTGCCTTGCCGGATCTGCGCTCAAGATTGCGCGCACTGCCGGTTCTCCAAATTGAACCACCCGATGAGAACCTCTTAACGGCCTTACTGGTAAAGCTATTCGAGGATCGCCAAATCAAGGTTGAGCCCGCTGTTATCGGTTATCTCACCATAAGGATGGAGCGTTCCATGGAGGGCGCCAATGCCATTGTCGAGGCCATCGATCAACTTGCACTGGAAACACACCGGAAGGTGACACGAAACCTTGCACATACGGCCCTTGCAAGACTGGGATTGGACTGAAATTTCAAACAAGAAACACTACATTGGTACAAAACGGCGTTTTTTCACCTCGCATCATCAGATTGTTAGATAGATTCTGACATATTTAACCTCGGCTTCGCCATCAACCGAAACGCAATTTATTAATTTTAATTCGCAGAAAGGATAAAGGATTTATGGCAACGACAAATACCAGATCGGCCAGTAAATCCTCAAACGCGCCAGCCGTGCCCACAGGCCCAAAGCGGTATTATAACCGCGAGCTATCATGGCTCCAGTTCAACAGTCGCGTCCTGGAAGAGGCTCAAAACGAACAACATCCACTTTTGGAACGGCTGCGGTTTTTATCCATTTCTGCCTCCAACCTCGATGAATTCTATATGGTTCGCGCCGCGGGCATCATCGGCCAGGTTAAAGCCGGCGTAACAAATCTCTCGCAAGATGGTCTCTCACCGCGCCAACAACTAAAAGAAATCAACACCTTCGTAACGCAGCTCGTAAAGGACAAACAAAGCTGTTGGAAAATATTAAAAAAAGAACTGACAAAACATAACTTCGCAATCATTGGGACAGATGAGCTATCAGCAGACGAAAAAGCCCGTTTGAAAACCATATTCATGGGGCACATATTCCCAATTCTCACACCTATCGCCGCCGATCCTGCGCACCCCTTCCCATTCATCCTAAACAAAGGCCTGACAATCGCGGTTTCGCTCGCGCGCCATGGCGATGACAAGACCATGAATGGTCTCATCCCAATCCCGAGTTCTTTGCAACGCTTTGTCCGCCTGGACACACCAGAAAATGAAAAGCCTTCGGAACGTTACATCCAAATCGAAGATGTCATCGGACTGTTCACAAAGACGCTTTTTCCCGGATTCAAGTTATTAGCAAGCGGCACTTTCAGGGTTCTTCGCGACAGCGATATCGAGCTACAGGAAGAAGCCGAAGATCTTGTCGCAACCTATGAAAGTCTCTTGAAACGAAGACGACGCGGAAACGTGATCCGTCTTGAAATCGACGCCCAGATGCCAGACCCCTTGCAAAGGTTTGTTATCGAGGCGCTGGAGGTCGATAAAACTTCCATTTTTATCAAAAACGGCGTTCTGGGACTTGCCGACACGGCCCAGCTTATCAATTCGGATCGTCCTGATCTTTTATTCCAGCCCTTCACGCCACGCCAACCCGAGCGGGTTCGCCAGTTCGAAGGTAATGTCTTCGCCGCCATCAAGAGCAAGGACTTTATCGTCCACCACCCTTACGAATCGTTCGACGTGGTTGTTCAATACCTGAGACAGGCTGTCCAAGACCCCAAGGTCATGGCCATCAAGTGGACTCTTTACCGGACATCCCAAAACAGCCCCATCGTCGAAGCGCTCAAAGACGCCGTCGAAGCTGGAAAGTCCGTGACAGCAATCGTGGAACTGAAAGCGAGGTTCGACGAAGCAGCCAACATTCGCTGGGCGAGAGATCTCGAAAACGCCGGCGTCCACGTAGTCTATGGCTTTATCGACTATAAGACCCATGCCAAGCTTGGCATGATCGTCCGCAAGGAAGGCTCTCAGCTCTCAACCTACTGCCATATCGGCACGGGTAACTATCACCCTCAAACGGCGCGGATTTATACAGATTTTTCACTGTTTACACGCGATCCCCAGATCGCTCGCGATGTCAGCAGACTCTTTAATTTCGTCACCGGCTATGGCGAAGTCGTCGAACTTGAAGCCATGGCGGCGAGTCCCGTTGGCATTCGAGAACGGATTGTTGAGCATATCGACGAAGAAATCGCCCATGTAAAAGCTGGAAGACCGGCGACCATATGGATGAAGATGAATTCTCTCGTCGACAAGGACATTATCGAGAAACTATATGAAGCCAGCCAAGCCGGCGTGGAGATTGACCTGATAGTTAGAGGCATTTGTTGCTTGCGTCCCAACGTTCCCGGCATGTCAGAACGCATCCGCGTCAAGAGTATCGTTGGGCGTTTTCTGGAGCATGCCCGTGTCTATTGTTTCGGAAACGGTCACCCCCTGCCCTCCACCAATGCCACCGTCTACATTAGCTCGGCAGATTTGATGCCGCGAAATCTCAATCGGCGTGTAGAAGCCATGACCCCGCTGAAGAACCCCACGGTTCATGAACAGGTATTAAATCAGGTCATGGTGGCAAACCTGAGAGACAATCAGCAAAGCTGGAGACTTCTTCCAGACGGTTCATCGCAACGCATCAACCCCGGCCCGAATGAAGAACCATTCAATGTACACAAGTATTTCATGAAGATGCCAAGCTTGTCCGGACGCGGCACCGCCATCAGAAAAGATTTCCCGCCAAGTTTCGCCACAGCAAAAAAACGCTAGAAACTTTTCTAGTAAGATACAGTTTCTCCAAAAATCAGAAGGCACAAATAATCACCTCTTAAAAAGCAATTCATCTCACCACCCAATCGCGGCCTTTTGCACAACCAACCGATTGGGTGTTGTCAATTCGCTCAATAGATGTTTTGAACTCGTATTCAGGGAACGCCCGGTCAAAGTTGAGGCAGCCTTGAGAAATAACGGGAACGCGAGACAACACAGGGCAGAAGCCTTCAGTGACACTCTTTCGGAAAATCCGATCTCTCCGCGAAGACAGTGCGAAATCCTGTCCGTTGGGAGTAATCGACATCGGGTCAAACTCGGTGCGTTTGGTAGTTTATGCCCAGGAGCCCGGCGCTGTTACGCCCCTTTTCAATGAAAAAGTCCTTTGTGGCCTTGGCCGCTCGGTTGGAAGCGTTGGCCATCTTGGTGAAGAGGCCGTCTCCCGCGCTCTCAAGGCTCTAACAAGATTCAAAGCCATATCCGACCATCTCGGCGTGAAAGACCTTCGTGCAGTGGCCACAGCGGCCGTTCGTGAAGCAGAAGATGGCGCCACCTTTGTAAAACAGGCGCAAGAGATTGGTGGCGTTCATATTGATGTTCTCACCGGAGAGCGCGAAGCAGAACTTGCGGCCAAAGGCATCAAGATGGGATTTATTAATCCCGACGGCATCGCGGGTGATTTGGGCGGTGGCAGCCTGGAGTTGATTAACCTAGAGAACAATCAGCTTGCCGACGCACAAACACTTCCCGTCGGCGGACTACGCCTGATAGATGCTACCGAGGGCAGCTTGGAACGTGCCAAGGAAATCATCGACAAGGAACTCGAGTCCGTCCACTGGATTTCCAAAGGCAAAGGCCGTGTGTTTTACGCCGTCGGTGGAACTTGGCGCGCACTGGCAAAATTGCATATGGCAACAACCAATTATCCGCTCTTCATCACACAGGGATATTCGGTTTCACCCGAGGAAGTCAGAGCATTCTCACGCACCGTCTTCAAGTCGAAACGGCTTTCTGAGTTTAGCGGAATTAATAAAATCTCGAAGGCGCGCCGCGATGTTGTGCCTTACGGTGCATTGGTTTTAGAGCGTTTGCTCGCACGCATGAAACCAAAAAAAATCGTGTTTTCGGTGTTCGGACTGCGCGAAGGGCTGCTCTATGAAATGTTACCCGAACAACGCAACAGTAAGATGGACCCCTTGCTGGCTTTTTGCGATCACTACGCATTCCTGAATTCGCGCTCAGTCGTCCATGCCCATGAGTTATGTCGGTGGACCGATCAAATCTTTAGCCATCCAGAACTTAAAGAAAACGCGGAGCAGAAACGCCTCAGGCATGCAGCCTGCCTTCTCTCAGATATAGGCTGGAGATATCACCCTGACTATCGTGAGGACCAGGTCCCTGGCATCGTTGCCTATTCAGGCATGAGCGGAATAGACCATCCCGGCCGTATGTTTCTCGCACTGTCCGTATATTATCGACACTCAGGCGTCGGCACCAAAAACCAATCCGAGACATGGGGAAATTTGCGCAACTCAGTGGGACGCGATACCGACAACCGGGCAAGAATCGTCGCAGCGGCTGTCAGGTGCGCCAATATGTTTTCAGCCGGAATGCCTGGAATTATCGACGATATCCCCTTAAAAATAGATGATGGTTCAATTATATTGTCCATACCAAAGAAATTTGCAGCTCTGGACGGTGAACGTCTTCGTCGCAGGTTTAGTTCCCTCGCCACATTATTGGCTCTCAAGCCAAATGTGATCATCGTCTAGAAAAATTGCACTAAATCTCTATCGTTGAAACGTGAATCGTGCGCACCATCTCCACTGGATATCCCGATCCCAGCACTCAGCGACCACAAACCCAACAGCCAGAACAATTCTTGCTGACGAGTTTATAGCATGCAAGACATATAATGCCTTATTTGAAGTTCAATAAACCCCAAGCTCTCTAAAGCACATTTCTCAAGGCACGCGAATTATGGATCCTTACAAGGTCATGGGTTTAAATAGAACGGCTTCGGATGGAGAAATCCGCCAAGCTTTTCGAAATTTGGCCAAAGAGCTGCACCCAGACGTAAATCCAAACAATAAAACCGCTTCCGAGCGCTTCAAGAAAGTCTCGGCCGCCTACGAACTCCTGAGCGATCCAGCCAAACGGCGAGCCTTTGATCGCGGCGAAATTGACAGTAACGGCGAACCAACCCGCGGATTTGCAACCCACGGCATGGGCGGCGGCTCAGGGTTTGGCGGCCAGCATGGCCAGGGGGCCACAGGAGGCTTTTCCCCTTTTGGCTTTGGTGACATCTTCGAGGAGGTCTTTTCAGGACAACGTCGAGGTTTTGGACAAGCCCGTGCCCCAAGACCCACACGCGGTGCCGATGTCCGCTATACACTGGAGGTGGATTTCATCGAGGCCGTCAATGGAGCCAAAAAGCGAGTGACGCTCCCTGAAGGAGGAGTACTCGACCTGAATGTTCCCGAAGGCGTAAATGACGGACAAGTACTGCGCCTGAGAGGAAAAGGCGCTGCTTGCCCTACAGGCCCCAACGGTGATGCCTTGGTGGAAATCAAGGTCCGTGATCACCCCCTGTTCACACGCCATAACTATGATATCCACTCGGAAATTCCCATCACACTAGATGAAGCCGTTCTGGGCGACAAAATTGAAGTGAGCACAATCACGGGACGCGTACAGCTTTCACTACCAGCGGGAACAAGCTCAGGCCGTACCTTTCGTCTCAAAGGTAAAGGTGTACGTAAACATCCAAGATCAGAAACCGGCGATCATCTCGTAACGGTTCGCATCACGCTGCCCGACAAGATCGATAAAGAGCTAAGCAGCTTCTTGCAAAAATGGCGAAAAACCCACAGTTACGATCCCGGCCGCCGCTAATTGGCTCAAATCATCAGTCTCAACCGACCAAGCCACCCGTTATTCCCCCGCGTTGATCGCCATAACATGCACATCACCGCGCTCCAGCTTAAGTGCCAGCTCACCACGTTTCAGCTTAAGGGCATCATCGCCGAACAACTCCTTGCGCCACCCCTTTAGCGCCGGAATATCCGGCTTATCTTCGCGCGCAAGCTTCTCCAAATCAGAACTATCGGCAATCATGCGTGGAGCAACGCGATGTCGAGCAGCCGCCGATTTCAAGAGAACCTTCAACAGCTCCAGGGTCGCCAACGCCTGCGCACTCATCGGTTTGCTTTGAGGCAGTTTGGGCGTTAACGCCATATCCCGTTCCAAACCATCTTTGACAGCCTGAAGCAGCGGTCTTGCTCTGGCTGAACGCACAAAACCACCATTTACGGAACGCAACTCAGACAGTTCCTTGGAAGTCACCGGAGCCTGATTAGCAATGTCATAGAGCGCGTCATCACGCAAAATACGACTCCGCGGGATATTCTGAGACTGAGCCAAACGCTCTCGCCACTCCGCCACACTCATCAAAATAGACAGTGACTTCCTATTTTTTACTTTCAGCTTCAGACGCTTCCACGCATCAACAGGGTCAAGCTGGTAGGTCTCACGAGCTGTAAGCACCGCCATTTCCTCTTCAAGCCATGCCGTTCGCCCTGTTTCAGCCAACTCTTTCTTCAGGCTAAGATAAATATCGCGCAGATGTGTCACATCACCCAACGCATAGGAAAGTTGCTTTTCGCTCAAGGGGCGTCGTGCCCAGTCGGTAAAACGAGAGGACTTATCCAACGAATTGCCCGTGATCCTCTTAACCAGATTCATGTAGCTGATTTGCTCGCCAAAACCACAGACCATAGCCGCAATCTGGGAATCGAAAACCGGAGTTGGCACCCCACCGGTCTCATGATGGATAATTTCAATATCCTGTCGTGCCGCGTGAAAAACCTTCACAATATCCTGGTTCGCCATTAAGCCCCAAAAAGCACCAAGATCGATACCAGAAGCCAGTGGATCAATGACGTAGGCACCCGCCGGACCCGCCATCTGGATAAGGCATAGCTTGGGCCAGAACGTCGTTTCACGCAAAAACTCAGTGTCCACAGTGACGAAAGGGGCCTTTGAGAGGCTATCGCAGGCGTCAATAAGATCAGGTGTAGCTGTAATTAGTTTCATATCAAGCTGGATAACCGATTAACGGAGACTTGTCGCTATAACTTCGATACTGATACGCAGGAAGCGCACCACAAGACGGTCTTGACTTTCCCCGCCCCGCGTGCGCTTTTTCCGCGCTTATTCCCAACATCTGATGACTTATACACGTGTGAGGCGAAGAACGGCTATGGCTGAGGCTAAGACAAAGGCTTCTAAGAACAGTGCGGCGAAACTGCATCGCTATCGATCGCATGACTGCGGAGCTGTTCGATCAGGCGACATCGGATCAGTTATCCGGCTTTCAGGTTGGGTCCATCGCGTTCGAGACCACGGCGGCGTCTTGTTCATCGATTTACGCGACCACTATGGTATCACTCAGGTTGTAGCCGATCCCGACAGCAGCGCGTTCAAGACAGCCGAAGCGGTACGCTCAGAATGGGTTATTCGCGTTGACGGACGGGTTCGAGAACGCCCCGAAGGCACCTTGAATCCTGAATTACCTACAGGTGAGGTGGAAATATACGCCCAGGAAATCGAGGTCCTCTCTCAGGCATCAGAACTCCCGGTCCCGGTATTCGGTGAACCCGAATACCCGGAAGACCTAAGGTTGCAATACCGCTTCCTCGATCTTCGCCGCGAAACATTGCACACTAACATCATGCGCCGCATGGAAGTCATCAAATCCATCCGCAAGCGCATGGAAGACACAGGCTTCTTCGAATTCACAACACCTATTTTGAGCGCTTCTTCGCCCGAAGGCGCCCGCGACTTTCTTGTGCCGTCGCGCATTCATCCTGGAAAGTTCTACGCACTGCCCCAAGCACCACAGATCTACAAACAACTCCTGATGGTTTCAGGCTTCGATCGCTACTATCAGATTGCACCATGTTTCCGCGACGAAGACCCGCGCGCCGACCGGTTGCCCGGAGAGTTCTATCAGCTCGATGTAGAGATGAGCTTTGTCGAGCTTGAAGATATTTTGAACACCATGGAACCGGTATTGCGTGGCGTATTTGAGGAGTTTTCCGAGGGAAAACCTGTCACACAAAAATTCCCGCGCATTCCCTTTGACGAGGCCATCTCAAAATATGGCTCCGACAAACCAGACCTTAGAAACCCCATCGAAATGCAGGACGTGACCGAGCATTTCAAAGGCTCCGGGTTCAAGGTTTTTGCCAACATGATCGACAAAGACCCCAAAGTACGGGTTTGGGCGATCCCCGCACCCTCGGGCGGCTCGCGCAAGTTTTGCGACAAAATGAACGCGTGGGCACAAGGAGAAGGGCAGCCAGGCATGGGCTATATCTTTTTCCGCAATGGCGGCGAGGGAGCTGGTCCGGTTGCCAAGAACATCGGGCCGGAACGTGTTCAAGCCATTGCTGATCAGTTCGATTTGAAAGACGGTGACGCCGTATTTTTTGCGGCTGGAAACCCAGCTAAATTCCATAAATTCGCGGGCGATGCGCGCAACCGGATCGGACAGGACCTCAAGCTCATTGATGAAAATCGCTTTGACCTGTGTTGGATCGTCGATTTTCCCATGTACGATTGGAACGAAGACGAAAAACGCATCGAATTTTCACACAACCCATTCTCCATGCCCCAAGGCGGGCTTGACGCACTCAATGCAGCCAAGACCGACGAAGATCTACTGGCTCTCAAAGCCTACCAGTTCGACATCGTATGTAACGGCAGCGAAATCGCGTCAGGCGGCATTCGCAACCACTTGGTAAAAACAATGCTCAAAGCATTCTCCATCGCCGGCTTTTCCGCCGACGTGGTCGAAGAGCGTTTCGGCGGCCTCTACCGCGCCTTCCAATACGGAGCCCCACCCCATGGCGGCATGGCTGCTGGCATTGACCGCATCGTCATGCTGCTCGTGGGTGCCAAGAACCTGCGCGAAATTTCACTGTTTCCCATGAACCAGCAGGCTGAAGATTTGCTGATGGGCGCACCAAGTGAGATCTCCGCTTCGCAACTCCGCGAACTCTCTTTGCGGCTGATGCCGCAAGAGAAGAAGAAAACATAGCACCCCAACAACAGAAATTATCTCTCGGTGGGATTTAGCTCTTTTCTAAGGAGTTTTGCTCATGGCCTGGAACGACAAGATCTTCTCCTATTGCGAACGCGGTGCAGACCCTTCTTTCTGGGCCGAACCAATGAATGCTCTCAGCAATGGCGCATTCATTTTGGCCGCTTTTATCGCGCTGGTCTTGTGGTCGCGCGCCCCAGCGCCAAACAGGCGTTTCGTCGACCTGGTTCTGATACTGCTGGTGTTTGTCATCGGAACAGGCAGTTTCCTGTTTCATACCTATGCCACGCGGTGGGCAGCCTTGGCTGACGTACTGCCTATTACAATTTTCATGCTCGCCTATGTTGGCTACACATTCCGACGCTTCATGGGACTACCCTGGATCATATCCATACTCGGCGTCGGCTTGTTCTATCTGGTTTTGTGGCAGGTGGGCGAGATGCGCTGCGATGGCGTGCGTTGCTTAAACGGATCTGCCGGCTATCTTCCAGCCTTTGTTGTTCTCCTTCTATCCGGGCTTGCACTGCTCATAATGCGTCATCGTGCAGCTCTCAGCCTCATATCAGCCGGCTTGATCTTTGCCCTCTCCTTGACATTCCGAACCTTCGACAAGGACTGGTGCCACGAGATCATGAGCCTTTACGGCGGACCGCTTGGCACGCACTTTATTTGGCATATCCTCAATGCACTGCTGTTATTCATCCTGCTTCGTGCGGCCGTGCGTCACGGTGGAGAACGCAAATAAAACCCAATTTTAAGACCTCGAAAAGGGTTAAAAAGAAACTCTGGAACTCCCACCTTGCATCTAGATGCGGTTCAAGGCTAAACCTCATCGTTCAAAATTATTACTCATCGTGCGGACGTGGTGGAATCGGTAGACACAAGGGACTTAAAATCCCTCGGAGGAAACTCCATGCGGGTTCAAGTCCCGCCGTCCGCACCAAGCTCAAAACGAACATCATAAGCCCAAGGTTTTGTCTAACCCATGAGTAAGCTGCAGCGCACAGCCACGTTCTTCTCACTCGTAGCTGAGTTATCGCACATCTTTTGCTGCGGTATTCCAATGCTTGTTGCCGTTCTAAGCACCATCATGCAAATCGGCCTTGGCGGCAGTTTCTTGTTTTTGCATGACCTTTTACACAACTACGAGATTCCTATCTTCATCGGCTCGGGCCTCATGTTGTTGCTGGGTCTTGGCTTACACTACCTGAGCTTTTATCTCGACTGTCGCTCCACAGGCTGCGAGCACGCGGACTGCACACCAAAGAAATTCAGGGTTGGCCGGGTGTTTATTTTTGCAGCCACACTTTTCGCGGTCAATCTGACCTTTTTCCTACTGGCACACTACGGCCAATAGTCACTTCCAAACCGCCTTTAAGAAACCACACTCACAACTAGCGACAAACCCTATAGGTCCCACGGCGGCCATGTCGTGCAAGATCCATATGGAAATGGTCATGGTGAAAGCGGTCCGCCCTCGGTCCCAACACCGTAGAAAACTCATTACACGCGCCGCGATGAACCGCACGCAAAAAAGCCCGCTCCCCTCTTGCCCCACGCCACCCGTCTTTCACTGTAATGGTGCGCCCATCAGCCAAGGTAAAACTTGAGATATCAAGCGCATTCGCACGTCCATGTTCAGATAACTTGGCACCGTTTTTATGATTGATGGGCCGACAAGCATAGGACGCAGCAACCCTCATCTTCACCACCGGAGAACCCAGATGGTAGCGCGCTGCAGGAATAACACTGCTCGAAACCCAGCGTTCAACATGTGGAATCATCGGACAGCGAAGAGTAGCCGCAGGTGTCATGAGAACACGTCCACCCAGCGCACCTGACATCATAAACGGTCGTCGCGCCCCGCACATACTTGGGCCTCCAAGTGACGACCTACTACGCACAAAACGCGACTCGTGCACCGCCCCTGAAGCAAGACACGCATTTTCAGTTTGCGCCCGCCAAGGCTCATTCTTGGCCACAAAGCGGGGCTTTCCCGGACCACCCGCACAACTGGCCAGGGCAAGCACGCCAACCACGGGCAAAACAAGTTTGACGATACGCAGACAAATTTTCATGGTTGAGAAATTATCAAACCTTGCCTAATTCCAGGTGAACGCCAAATCTTCCCTGCTGTCCGGATTGCCGGTCTAATCCGGCAGTTTTCCGGCCCTGGTTCGCAGATTACGTGTTGATCTGAGGGCAATCCGGGGGCGATGAGTTAAGATCGAGTTGAGGTTTGGCCCCCGCTTAACAAAGAGGGATGTGTCACTCGGCCTTGAATTTTCCACAGGTTTTAGTTGCACTGTGTTCGAATCGTGGCGACTGATATCCCAACAAATGCTATATGTAGTTCATCCAAAGTCTCTTGATGGCGTATCTAGTATCTCGTAGGTGCCTTTGGAGAGTAGAGTTCATGTATGCGTCAGCGTATTAGCTCCGGCTTTTTGCACCGAAGGTTCGATGACAACTTTCCCCCGTGATCGTGTCTCGTAAATGGACCTGGGCTGCCTGGCCGGAGCTTTGCGTTAGAAAAAAACGCCTCCAAAATAAATCCCTGATAAAATTCTAAAATATCGTTGCTGGTCCAGGCTCTGACCAAGTCCAAGGCCTAAACCGCATTCTTTTCCAAGAAAGATAAAACAGCTGCCTTAAAGCTTTTATCTGCAACGGCTTTCATATGATCCCTATCCCTGATCTCAAACGCCTGAGCATTCGGGATCAGCTCGGCCAGCTTGACCGCAGAACCTCCAATAACATCACGAGACCCCACCGCAACCAAAACAGGTATCGCCAATTTGGCGAGGTTTTCCGCGGTAATTGGATCCCGACTTGAGCGAATACACGCCGCAAGCGCCTTCAAATCCGACTTGGTCTGTTCTGCAAAAGCACGAAACGTGCGCGCCGTTGGGTTTTTGACATCATCAATTGAGGGAGCCTCAAGCGCATGAGCAATGGGCCCGGTGCCAGCCATGCCACGCACCATGTTGATCCCCAAACCGCCAAAAACCGCTGTTTCCACGCGCGACGGGTGATTGAGAGCAAGAAAGGCGGTGATACGTGCTCCCATTGAATAACCCATAACGTTTGCAGTCGGAATACCCAGATGATCAAGCAATCTGCGGGCATCTTCAGCCATCAAGGGAGCACCATAAGCCTCAAGGTCATAAAGCTTCTCACTCTGCCCATGGCCCCTGTTATCAAACGCAACGACACGATAACCTGCCTCGGTCAAAAATTTGACCCACCCCGTGGCAATCCAGTTCATGGCAACATTGGAAGCAAACCCATGAATTAAGAGGATGGGCGAACCTTCACCTTCATCAAGATAGGCAATATCAATCCCATCTGACTTAAAGCATTGCATCAAGTGATCCTATTCAAATAATCTGTTCCAGCTAGAATAGACAAGCACAGCTTGGGAGCTAGGGATTCTTGGTATTTGTGGCATATACTTGCTTCCACCGGCGGCAAACAAGGACGAAGTACAATAGATGAGCGACAGCAAAACACTTTATCTGGCAAATGACGCCGGGGTTGAAAAGATTTTCGTAGGCGCAAAGAGGATCATGTGCATGGGTGCCAAATCGCCCAACGATCATCCTCATGTGTTTCTTGATATGGGCGCTGATAGTCAAACGATCTGCCCCTACTGCTCAACTCTTTATGTGTTTGATGCCCGATTAAAAAGCGACGAAAGCGATCCCCCCGAATGCATCGTTCAAAACGTTGACGAAAACGCTGCATAATGATCCCGCCCAAGCTCTAAGATAATACAGGCTTGCAACGAGGAGCACGCAGCAAGGGTCAATGAAAAATAACAACGGCCAAATCATTATCGCAGGTGCTGGCGTTGGCGGGCTCGCAACAGCACTTGCCCTGGCTCGCCACGACATCCCATCGACAGTTTTAGAGAGAAAGAAAGAAAGCTCTGAAGACGGCGCAGGTATCCAGATCGGCCCCAACGGCACGCGGGTTCTCAATGACATCGGCGTTTTGGATGCGCTGAGACCCTACGTCGGTATTCCAGAAAACATCATCGCCAATGATGCGAGAACAGCTCAGGTCATCGCCGAACTTCCATTAGGAAATTGGATCAAACAGCGTCACGGCTATCCCTATTGGGTTGCCCATCGTGTCGATCTTCAAAAAGTGCTTTTTTCAAAAGCCAGCGACAATCCCCTCATTTCCATCGAGATGGATTCCCAGGTCACGAATGTGGAAACACACCAAAACGATAGCTTGACCGTTCTAACCAAACAGGGAAAACAATGGGACGCTTCAATCCTTATCGGTGCCGATGGGCTTTGGTCGCGCACACGCAATTTTGTCCTCAACAAAGCAGCTCCAGAATTTACCCCAAAGTTCTTTGGTAAAAGCGCCGCAAGAACGGTCATTCCCATCTCGCAGCTCAACCCCTCGATCCGTCACAACGCCGTAACATTGTGGATGAGCCCCCAAGCCCACCTTGTTCACTATCCCATTCGCGGTGGAAAAGAACTGGCAATCATAGCGGTCAGAAATGATAGCCAAGCGCGTCAAAGCTGGGGCTCTCCCGTAGACTCTGAATGGGTCTTGAAAGATATGGATGGATTTCATCAAGAAGCGCGCGCGCTGATTTCATCCACGCAAAACTGGCGGGTTTGGGGTTTGCATACCTTCCCGCCTCTAGACACATTCGTGCGTGGCCGTG
This sequence comes from Alphaproteobacteria bacterium, assembly GCA_024275435.1. Lineage (GTDB taxonomy): Bacteria > Pseudomonadota > Alphaproteobacteria > Rhizobiales > Hyphomicrobiaceae > JAJRZC01. The sequence continues at coordinate 8,298 of JAJRZC010000206.1, read as the reverse complement.
TCGGCCTCATCGGCGATGCTGCGCACCCGGTTTTGCCGTTTCTTGCTCAAGGTGCAGTAATGGCGCTGGAAGATGCGCTTATTATTTCTCAGCACATCAGCAGGGCCATATCAAACCACGGCAATCTCAACGCAACAAACGTCAACGAAGCCTTGCAGGAATACCAATCCCGCCGGCGCCCCCGTGTGCAAAAAATTCAACAGCGTTCCATGCGCCAAGGAAAAATATATCACATGTCGGGACTAATGGCCCACGCGCGCAACCTGACAATGCGCCTGGCCCCACCTGAGAAATTGATGGCCGGTTACGACTGGCTATATGGCTGGAGGGCTGAGTTGATAAATTCTTAAACGATCAATTTCGCCAAAACTCAATCCGCAATAACACAAGTACCGTAAACAGCTCTAGCCGCCCAAGAAGCATAGCCGCCGACAGCACCCACTTCGCCGCCGAAGGCAGACTGGCATAGTTGCCGCTGGGGCCGACATAGTCACCCAAACCAGGACCAACATTTCCCACAGCCTGAGCCGCAGCCGAAAGCGCAGTAACAAGATCCAGCCCCATCGCTGCAAGCGTGACCGTGAACAAGCCAACCGTGCTCATGTAGATTGCAAGAAAAGCAACAACCGAAAACGGAACATCCGAGGGAAGTCTTCTGCCGTTATAAACAAGCGTGACAACACGGTTGGGACTCATCAAATGCACAAAATGGCTTCGCGTCAGTAAACTTGTGACCTGAAGTCGGTAGATTTTTATCCCGCCTGAAGTTGATCCTGAACAACCACCCACAAACATCAAAAGAAAGAAAATACCCACCGCAAACGGGCCCCACTGCGAATAATCATCGCTGGCATATCCCGTCGTCGTGACAATAGAAGTTACGTTAAACGTCGCCTTCCTGAGCGCTTCACCAAAAGGCAGGCCATGAACCGTTGCAAGCCAAGCGGACATGATGAGACACACCGAACCAAGAAACATCAAAAACCCGCGCACCTGGGTATCCTTCAACAATGCAGAGGGATGACCACGTATTGCCTTGATGAAGACAACGAACGGCAAAGCTCCCAGGATCATGAAAAAGATACAGATCCACTCCAAAGGAGCTGACTTGAAAAAACCGAAGCTTTCATCATGGGTGGAAAATCCTGCCGTCGCCACAGTGGTGAGACCATGGCAAATCGCATCAAACGGGGTCATGCCAAACAGGCGGTACATTGCAATACATGCAACGATCATCGCCAGATAAATTCCGGCAATGGCAAGTGTCAGCTCCGCGGCACGCGGCATTACCTTCTCTGAACGGTCAGACTGTTCCATCTGAAAAAGCTGCATACCACCAACCCGCAGAAACGGCAGCATGATAATCGCCATGACGATGATACCAAGTCCGCCAAGCCCTTGCAGAATGGCACGCCATAGCAAAATACCGCGGGGAAGATCATCAAGACGGGTCAGCACCGTTGAGCCCGTAGTTGTCAAACCGGACATCGCCTCAAAGTAAGCATCCGTATAACTCAAGCCCAAGCCTGCAATAGGAATGGCAGCAAAAGCCGTTAAAACAATCCAACAAAGCGTTGTAAGAAAAAAACCTTCCTTAACACCAAGACGCGGAGGGGAATCATCATTCGCCACAAGAATGAGAAGCCCACCAATAAAAAACGTAAACACGGCAGAAGTAAAAAAGACGCGCCAGTTCTCATGCCCATCCGCGACGTCAATCACCGCAGGAAGAACCATCGCCGAAGCGAGCGTGCACAACATCAGTCCCAGTGCAAAAAAGATGGGCCTAAAATGGATCAATCCGTAGTTCCACCAGATTTGTTCTCAACGTTTCTCATCGGCTCTCAAGTCTCTTTTTGAATGAATGCGATTTCTTTTTTTCAAATCCAAAAAACGACGCTGACCGCGAAAAAGCCTCACAGCAAGCTATAGCTCAAACCCGCCCCACACCAATGAACCAGATCTCCGCTCAGAGTGTGTCGATGAATAGTAAATCCCTCGTCAAGACACCCGCACACACTTTGTTAACAAATCAATACCCACAAGCCCCGTAAACAGGAGCCAGCGGCCATATCAGGCAGTATTCTGCTTAACACAAGCACATAAGTTTTTTTGTTGATTTCAAGTGGAACAATCAACCGGTCCAAATCCGCCGCCGGTCGGCGTCTCAATTGTGATTGTCTCCCCCGCTCGTATTTCCAGGCTATCGCATCCCTTAAGCTCTTCGATAAAACCATCAAGCCGCTTGATGAGATTGCGACCGAGCCGCCCTGGTTCTCCACCATTCACACCCTGCGGTCGAACAATACGAAAACCTGATAGAATGGCAAAATCCATTGTTTCAAGAAAGCGGATCGAACGCCGTGTACCATCACCGCTTTTATGACGCCCACGCCCACCTGATCCGCGTACAATTGAAAACTCTTCAAGCACCACAGGATAGCGTAACTCGAGGATCTCGGGATCTGTAAGTCTTGTATTGGTCATGTGGACCTGTACCGCCGGCACACCATCAAAATCAGGACCCGCCGGAGCACCCGAACAGATCGTCTCATAGTATTGGCGCGTTTCATCACCGAAGGTAAGATTGTTCATCGTACCTTGCGAGGTGCCAAGAGCTTGCAATGCAGCAAACAAACAATTGGTGATCACCTGGCTGGTCTCCACATTACCAGCAACAACAGCAGCCGGATAACGCGGAGCAAGCATGGAATCTCTCGGTATAATAATTTGAATTGGTTTCAAGCATCCCGCATTCAGTGGAATAGATTGACCTACCATAACACGAAGCACATATAGAACAGCCGCTCGAGTCACCGGCTCTGGCGCGTTGAAATTATCAGGTTGCATTTCTGAACTACCGGTAAAATCCACAACCGCCTCACGTGCAACCTTGTCGATGGTGATTTTAACTTTTATCACCGCACCTGTATCGGTAACGATCTCGTGGCTGCCATCTGGAAGCGTAGTAAGTACTCTTCGCACACTCTCTTCAGCGTTATCTTGTACAAATTTCATGTAGGTACTCACGACACTAGCGCCATATTGCTCCACCAGATTTCGAAGCTCCCGTACACCACGCGTATTCGCCGCAATTTGCGCCTTCAGGTCGGCAATATTCTTTTCCGGCTGCCGGGCTGGATAACGAGCCTTTGACAAAACTGCGCGCACCTCATCTTCAAGCATGAGTCCGCCATCGACAATCTTCATATTATCAATAAGAACGCCTTCTTCATCAATCGATGTCGCACACGGTGTCATAGAGCCCGGGCTTAGCCCGCCAATGTCCTCATGGTGACCACGAGCAGCCACAAAGAACATAAGCTTAGGGTCACTATCCTCTCCAGCCCCTCTTTGACTTCCAGGATCATCATCCTCAAAGACCGGTGTCACCACCGTGATATCGGGAAGGTGCGTTCCCCCATTATAGGGTGCATTCAACATATAAACATCACCCGGCTTCATTGAGGCGCCGCGCTCCTTCAAAATGGTGATCACAGAGCTGTCCATCGATCCCAAATGCACAGGCACATGCGGCGCGTTTGCAACCAGGCCACCTTTTGCATCAAAAACGGCACAGGAAAAATCCAGTCGTTCTTTTATATTGACGGAACGCGCCGTATTGCGCAGAGCCTCCCCCATCTGCTCGGCAATACTCATGAACTTGTTGGCAAAAACTTCAAGCATCACAGGGTCGGGTCGTGAGACATTTGCATCAAACCCCCGGTTTTTCCGCTCACTATTTTCTTCGAGCACACTTTTTCGCTTCAACAAAAGGTTATCCTGCAAACTCACCTGCAAATGCCAATGGGGTTCAATCACCACCGTTTGATTATCTTCGATAATCAGCGCGGGCCCCTCAACCATATGCCCCGGCTTTAGATCCTTTCGCAAAAACACATCGGCTTCATGCCATGCTCCCTTGGAAAAAAAGCGGGTCTGTTTATGCTTCTCAGGTTTTGAGCTAAAAACAGATTCTTTGCAATTCTGATCCAAGATCTCAGGCGAACTGGACCCGCTCACCTCAACCTCAACAACACCAACATCAAGCCTTTTGTCCAATGACGAATAACCAAACCTCGCCAAATGTTGACGCTCGAAAACAGCCGTCATGTCTGAAATAGAACCAAATTCCACCCCAATCGTACTATCCGATCCTTTTGTGCGCAGATGCACCAACACTTTGGTGCGCGTGTTCTCAAGATGGTGTTTTGAAAGTTCAGTGTGACATTCCTGCGAAGCCGATTTTCTAAAGCGCTCAATCGCTGCCATTGATCGCTCATCAAGCGGCATCTCTAGAGATATTTGCCGGCTTGCCTGAATATCGGCAAGCCCGATACCAAAAGCCGATAAAACACCTGACAAAGGATGAACAAGCACCTGCTTCAAACCAAGGTTGTCAGCAATAAGACAGGCATGTTGACCACCCGCCCCACCAAAACAATTAAGAATATAACCGTTTAAGTCATGCCCCCGTTCAATGGAGATCTTCTTGATCGCATTGGCCATATTCTCAACAGCAATCTGAATAAAGCCATCTGCAATTTGTTCACTTGAGCGGCCATCAGGAAAACTTGCGGCCAGGTCTTCAAAGCCCTTCTCCACCGAAGCAGAATCCAGAGGTTGATTTCCCTGCGGTCCAAATAGAAACGGAAAGTATTCCGGCTTCAGTTTTCCAAGCATGACGTTGGCATCGGTCACGGTTAGCGGCCCACCTTGGCGGTAACACATCGGCCCCGGATCAGCTCCCGCACTTTGTGGGCCCACACGAAAGCGCTGCCCATCATAGAAAAGAATAGATCCACCACCCGCCGCCACAGTATGAATTCGCATCATCGGAACCCGCATCCTGCAACCGGCAACTTCCGTCTCGAAATCCCTTTCAAACGCACCACCAAAATGAGTAACGTCCGTAGAGGTGCCGCCCATGTCAAAACCAATGACCTTAGAGAACCCTTCCATGGAAGCCGTCTTGACCATCCCCACAACACCGCCCGCAGGTCCCGACAAGATGGCATCACGCCCATGGAAATTCGTTGCCGATTTCAAACCTCCCGCTGAGGTCATGAACAACAAGTTCAAGTCCACTTCCTGCGATGGAGACACCAAGGCAGCCTCCACATCCTCAATATAGCGCCGCAGCACCGGAGACAGGTAGGCATCGGCAATGGTCGTATCTGCACGCGACACAAGCTTAATGAGCGCACTAACTTCATGGCTCAAAGAGACTTGCGAAAAACCAATTTCCCTCGCAATATTTCCTGCTCGTTTCTCGTGTTCGGGGTAAACATAAGCGTGCATGAAAACAATCGCTACACCACGAATACCCTCTTGGAAAGCCCGCTCAAGCTCGCGCCGCAATCCCTCTTCATCAAGCTCCGTTTCAATGGTGCCATCAGCCAAAATGCGCTCAGTAGCGCCGATCACTTTTTCATAGAGAGCTTTGGGCTTTTCAATTTTTCGCGCAAAAATATCGCGGCGAGCCTGATAACCGATCTCCACATGATCTTCCAACCCGGCCGTCATCACCAAAACTGTGCGCGCACCCTTTCGCTCAAGCAAAGCATTGGTGGCTACAGTTGTCCCCATCTTGATAGAACAGATGTTCTCCGTTGGAATGCGCCCCCCCGAAGGCACCTCGAAAAAACGGGCGATGCCCTCTATAGCCGCGTCTTTGTAATGTGCTGGGTTTTGTGAAAGCAGCTTCTGCGTAACGATACTTCCATCAGGTTTACGCGCCACCACATCGGTGAATGTGCCACCGCGATCAATCCAGAATTGCCATTTTCCTTGAATCGACCTCTTGGGCTGCATGTGTCTGTGACCTTGTCTCCCCGGCTCACGGGTTTCCAACTAACATTATTGGGAGGCAGTCCTGTCGAGCCTGACCGGGCAGATCTCATAAACTAACAACAACCCCTAACGATTTCACACGCCTATGACAGGCAATTCGCTCACTAATCGTGGGTACGAAGCCCGTGAAAGTTCAAATTATCATAGGGTTTTAACAGCAAAAAGCGATTTTGGCAGATTTTAGCAGCTTCAAGTCGAAGTCAAAAATCAGAACAAGACAACCTGACCTAGAAATGAGTGATATCAGTCACAGTGGAAGCACTCATAGCATGTGACCTTACAGGATCAGCATGTGTAATCGCATTAAAAAGCGCAGCCGCTGCGATAGCAAGGAGAAGGAACTTCATCCGATATGACCTCCCAAGACGCAACCAGTCACGTGCCACACACGCCACAAATCACCAACACACCACACTTACAAAATCAACAACTCGGACCATCCAACGGATTGGTATTCTTAATCTACCGCTGAGTTGCATCCATCATGATGGCAGCTCAAGGAGCCGTCAAATTGAAATTGCCTAAGTAAAGCTCATAGCGCCACAAGGCTGTGGACGAACCGCATTTCAATTGGCAAACAATTCAAACTATGAGGATTTCGTAGTGGTTGTCCCGAGTTCCTCACGACAAGCATTCTTAGACCACGCTAAAGTTTTCATATTGTTAAACGACATTAAAAAAATAAAGGATCCAAAATAAAAAAACAGGCACGGCCCCCACCCTGCCTTTCACTTTAGGAAGTTCGCGGGGAAAACCATACCTGTCAAAAACTAAGAAAAGTTATGATTTCAAGTAAGAGCTATCGGATCCTGCTCCAGGTGTCATTCTTGCAAATAAGGCCCCCAAGCACACAACCAGACAAAGTAAGCTTGCTACCCTTCAGTTTGACATAGCCAGCGTAATTTTGGCCATCATCAAGATTGCGCAAAGTACCCTTCCACTTGTTTTTCCCGGTTTTCTTGGCTCCACACATGATGGTTTTACCAACTTTCTTGGGAGAAGGAGACTTGATAACCTTCATCCCCAGACCACCACCACAATTAAAGACCTTGATGTGAGCGCCATTGCTGCGTTTCCAAACACCATTGGCTGAACCCGCTTGAGCTACACCAACCATAACAAATGAAGACGCTAGGCCGATTGAGAGTATCTTGAAAATTGCTGAACTTGTCATAAGTTTCCTCCTAATTACTCGGCATCGCCAAGGGTTTAATCCCACCGTTGACTTTTAGGTGAAGGCGACAGCCTAATGACCCTAGCACCATCACTTACAAACTCAAGTTGCGCAGTGATATAAGAGCAGTGGCATAAGAAATGTGCATTGCAACAAAACAACCGATTACGTACTCTGCTAAGGAACATCTATTCCAATAGGAAAAAAACAACAGCCCCATAAGAATCCATTGCGATTACTGGCATTCGATTTTCCGATTTAACTTACGACCGGCTCAACGCCCGATCTCATAAGCAGAACACCAACGTTTATGAGTTCATGACCGAAGGCACACGAAAGGTGATGAAACGAATGCTTGGCGCACTGAGACGGGTTTTCAATTTAAAACGTTGGTTTGAACCGAGTCCGGAAAGCAAACAGGTCGCCTTCACCATCTCGTTCATTGGCCTGGCCGCCAAAATGGCAAAAGCAGATGGCGTCGCCGTTCCTGTCGAAAAGGAAGCATTCGAGACCATCTTTCATGTCCCCCCGGAAGAACGGGCAAACGTGAAACGCATGTACGATCTTGCCTCTCGTGACGTGGCAGGATTTGAACTCTACGCCGAACGCATTGCCAAATTGTTCGCTGATGAACCGGCATTGTTACGCGACGTCTTCGAATGCTTGTTTTACATCGCCGCAGCCGACGGTATTTTACATGAGGCTGAGGAAGCATTTTTAAAAACCGTCGCCGATCGCTTCAACTTGAGCGAAGACGAGTATCTGGCCATTCGTAATCTGTTTGTCGAAGATCCATCAAGTCCCTACAAGGTACTGGGCATCTCTCCCGATATATCAGACGAAGCCCTCAGAGAGCGTCATCGCGAGCTTGTCTTGAAAAATCATCCTGATAAGCTGGCAGGTGAAGGCGTTCCCCACGAGTTCCTCATCATTGCCGACAGAAAACTTGCTGTAATTAACGCAGCTTATGACACCATCATCAAACAGCGCAAAAAAACGAACAAGCGAGAAGACGGCAAGACCGGCCAAAATGATCCCCCTCAAGCAAACCAGCAATCAGAGCCGTAAAGAAAGGACAAGGAGACCCCACCCAAGTGGTTTCGACATTAAAGACGCCTGACAGCACGCTCGTGCAAGCGATCCACCCTTCGCCCAATATCGGGGAACGCCTGAATGCATTACAGCCCTCCATACTGTTGATGCATTACACAGGCATGAGCTCTGCTGAGAAAGCAATCCATTGGCTGGCCCATCCTAAAAGCGGTGTCTCT
>JAJRZC010000205.1 GCA_024275435.1 Alphaproteobacteria bacterium | reverse complement strand
ATTGATGCCTACGCAAAGTTACTTTCTGCAGAGGGGGTGGACAGGGCCTCAAAATGTATGGAGGAGCTTGGAAGTATTTTCTATGGTTACACGAACAAACAATTGGAAATGTTTTTAGGTGCTGTAAACAAACTTGACCCTTCACAAGTACACAAATTAGAACCATCGAACGACACTAGTAATTTGCCGATTCGGGAAGCGTTAGAGAGACTAAAAAATCTCGAGATATTTCTTGAACAAACATCGACGCGGGTTCGTAGTAAAGAAGTTGCCAAATTACGAAAAGTTCTCAAACAGCACGAATCGGCTACTATTAAACAACTGAAATCGGCCCTACAGTCTCAGCGTCGGCCCTCCGGAAGACAGAAAAGACTGATGCCAACACCCAGTTACCTTAAACAGCTTGCAAATAATATAAAAGCAGCTTTGGGACGACCTGCGCAATTTAGGCCACTGTTCAACGAGTTGAAAACTTTTCGTGCCACTGAGGTGGCAATGGTAACTGATGCCTTAATGTCTGGTGGGTCGTCAAAGTCGCGTAAAAATGATCTGGCTAGGATTCGCGAGCGCCATGAAGCCCAGGAGGCAAATTTTGCCAAACGTCGAGCAACGGCAGGTAGTTCGGCGGCTTAGGTCCCTCTATTTTTTTGTAGTTGAGTAGACTAAGCCTCCCTCAATTCGCAAATCTGAAGTGCAGGACGTCGCCGTCTTTGACGATGTACTCTTTGCCTTCAAGCCGCATCTTGCCCGCGTCCTTGCACGGCACTTCGCCACCAAGGCTTGTGTAATCTTCATAGGCGATGGTTTCTGAGCGAATGAAACCCTTCTCGAAATCCGTATGAATAACGCCAGCCGCTTTGGGCGCCTTGGTGCCTTGCTTGATGGTCCAGGCGCGCGCTTCCTTGGGCCCCACCGTGAAATAGGTCACAAGATCCAAAAGCTCATAACCAGCGCGAATAAGCCGATCAAGCCCCGCTTCCGACAACCCCAGTTCTTCTAGAAATGCACCGCGCTCATCGGCGTCGAGACTGGAAAGTTCCGCTTCGATCTTGGCTGAAATGATAACCACCCCGGCGCCTTCTTCTTTGGCGCGCTCTTCCACCTTCTTGGAAAACGCATTGCCGTTTTGCGCGCTGTCCTCGTCCACATTGCATACATATAAAACGGGCTTGGCGGTCAACAACTGAAGCATTTCAAAGCCAGGCTTCTCGTCTTCACTCAGTTCCACAAAACGAGCGGGCTTGCCCTCGCGCAACAATACCAGGGCCTTTTCCAAAAGCGCCATCTGCGCCTTGGCTTCCTTGTCACCGCCGCGTGCCTTCTTCTCCAGGTTCGTGATGCGCTTTTCGCAGCTTTCAAGGTCCGCAAGCATCAGTTCCGTTTCGACCACTTCCGCATCCATCGCCGGATCAATGCGCCCTTCAACATGGGTGACATCATCATCCTCGAAACAACGCAGCACATAGGCGATGGCGTCCACCTCCCGAATGTGTGAGAGAAACTGATTACCAAGCCCCTCGCCTTTTGAAGCCCCACGCACCAACCCGGCAATATCGACAAACGTCAAACGGGTGGGAATGATCTGCTTGGAACCGGCAATCTTAGCGAGCTTGTCAAGGCGCGGGTCGGGAACACCAACTTCACCCACATTCGGCTCGATGGTGCAAAACGGATAGTTGGCCGCTTCCGCCGCGGCAGACTGCGTCAGGGCGTTAAACAAGGTGGACTTGCCGACGTTTGGCAGACCAACGATGCCGCATTTAAATCCCATGACCGATTTTCCTTCACGCAGTGTTGCCGAGACCAAATGAAATGTCCCGCGTTGTTGTTTCCAAAAGACCCATGGGGTCAAGTATGCGCCAAGATAGGCTCTAGCTATCTTTGCGACCTTTCAGCCATTTCTGCATTTTCTCCGCCAAGGCCGTTTTGCCTTCTGCCTTGGCTTTACCTTTGGAGGCATGAGCCGCTTCCCCGCCCTGTTCGTTCTCAGTTGCCTTTTGCGCTTCAGATTGCGTGCGCGGCGCAGAAGGTTTTTTCTCTTTTTTTTGTTT
>JAJRZC010000204.1 GCA_024275435.1 Alphaproteobacteria bacterium | reverse complement strand
CACTGCTGTCGCAGGATCAGAACTGGGACGGGCGGTAGCATGGCTCACGATCGAGGTTTCGATATAAACGATGTCCATCGCGAAATCCTATTGCAACGATTAAGGTCACCGGCCCGCGACTCCGTGTGCACCGATTTGTTACCCAGCTTTCACCACGGACGACAGCCGGTCTGCGCTTTGACGTGATTTGCAACGATGCTGTCAATGCGATCTGAAAGTTTTTCGACGCAGCCCTTCCATTTTACAGCTGTTGGTTTTGAAACCGCCTTATTGCCACCGTGTGCGATGGAGTTGCGAGCAGTGACAAGTTTCCCAAGCGTTTCCTGAACCTTGGCATTTGTGAATTTTTGCCACCGAACATTTTGGTGCTGCATGATCCACGGAATACCGAGATTGAAGAATAGACGATTGACTTTGAAGACGCTTGCGTTGTTCAAACTTCCGCTTGTGTCTTTCTTCAAGCTCTTGCGGTCAGGTTTAGATTCGTTTGCGTAAATCAAGTCAACTGCCGCATCAAATACGTCCTCAATGTAACCTTCAAACGCAGCCGCGAGCATGACAACGGCGGAGCGTACCACTGCGGCACCTTGTTTCTGTGCGGGACGGCCCGCGTTCGCAGGGCAAATAGCGTCTCGCGCAGTCATGATTTCGTCGAAGTCTTTGAGGCGACGAGTCAGTTCTTTTCGAGCTTGTGATGACATCTATTTGCCACAGAACAAGAAGTAGGTTGATTTCACCTTCGTATAACACCCTATCCTAACAACTCCTCAAATTACCACAAAGACCTTGCAAAAAATAGGTTACAGCCGGGTGCCATTGTTGTGTTGCTTTTTGCGGCGATTTCAAAACGGGAGTTTGTCATCAGAACTTGGTTGCAAATAAGGAATGACACCTTCGGGCAATGGCAAGGTGCTGGTGATGTATAAATTGACTATGTCGTCGCGATCCATGAACAGTATCTGGCTTCGCTTCGATACGTCAAGCTTTTCGCCCAACCAGTTTTTGGCCTGCTTAGTAATTTCACCGCCTGCAACAATAAATGCATGATCAACTAGCACCCTTCGGTTCGTTTCAGAGTCAAATATTTCATGGCCCAGCATCATGAGCAGCTGGTTGTGAATTCCTGCTATATTTGAACTTGATCCCTTACTGACTCCAGCTGCGTCGAGCTTACCCTTCTTGACTTGTATCCCGAAATACAAGACGTGTTGAGTTGGAAGAACAAAACGCATCCAGATATCCTTGCCGTATTCGAGCGCCTTATCCTTGTGGCCAGCGGCCGTGATTCGGTGGTATCCCAATTGTCGGAAAAGTGGTAGTAAAACTTCTTCGATCAGTTCATCTTCGGAACATTGACCTAAGTACGCGACAAGCTGATCTCGCCGTTCTACTTCTCGTGGAGTAAACGGACGATGCGGATTGGCCGCATTCGAAATGGTTTGAGTTCCAGTGTGGCGAGCATAGAGCAGATTGTCCTCACCATAGAATGCTTCATACCCTTCACGTGAAAGCGGCTTGTTAAGCATCTCAAGTGCCAACTTGCGATCAGGGTCATCATCTGCCGCGTCGGATTTGTGCATTAGAACTCGTAATACATGCACAAACCTCTCTGGAATGGCGTGAGGGGTGGGTTGTGATTCTTGCAGAAGTTCTTCCAAGCGATCAGCTGTCCATGCCCACCGCGTAGAACCGTCGTGAACAAAGTCCAGATCGCATTCCTCAAAGAACTGGGTAATGTAGGTGCTAGATCGATACTGAAAATGTTCCACATCACCAATCACCATTTCTGCGATGGCTCGTAGATTGCGTTTCTTAAAATTCATCAGTACCAGCAATCCAATGGATTATATTTCGAGGGCAACATTGTTATGCACATAACAAGATATGGGTGGGGTTTACCTTCGTATAACCCCCTATCCTAGCAACTTCTCAATTCGCCACAAAGACCTTGCAAAAAAGAGGTTACCGCTGGTGCCAATGCTGGCTTGCCCAGCAGTGCGAACCCTGTGGCGGGCTTCCATTACGGTTTAAGAATTGTGGCTGCCTGTTTTCACCCGGCCAAAAGCTCTCCGATAAAAACCCCAACGGCATCAAAAAAGGGGCGGCAACTGCGAACAGCTACCGCCCCTTTTGGAACTATAAATTATCCAGCAAACAAAAAACCGGCTACCGCTCCGTGTGACCTGCCAATCGAGTTGTCACATACGGATTCACAATCGCCAGCGGCACAGGCACACTGCTCGCCTGCGTTACCTGATCGCTCTCGCTACTCACACTTTCGGTCGAAGCAGGAAAATGCGGATTGATAATTTCCTGGGCTGCCACTTCGACAACTTCAGGCGTCATCGTCCCGGGCGGATAGGCAAACGGACTATGGCCATACGAACGCGGCACCGGCGCGCTATAGTAAACGGGAGGAAATGCTGCGAAGTAGGGAACATTCTGAGACAAAACTCGGTACAGTTGTCCTACGTCGAAAGCGCCATAAGCACCGTAGCCGCCACCGTTAAGCCCACATTGAGCTTGCGCACTACTACCGCTAGCCATCGCCCCGACCATTCCCAACATCAATGCCATCACATAACGTGTTTTCATATCTTTTCACCTCTTGTTGACTTATATTGTCCACTCGGCCTCTACTTCCAGGCTAGTCACGACCCAAGCAAATCGCAACAAATTTCGCCCCAGACAGCCAATTCTTAGCCAAAAATCAGCGGTAAACAACGAATATCCTCCAACCTCTCGCCCCCCACCTCGCCCCCCTAACATGCCCCCCGACGCTCTTTCT
>JAJRZC010000203.1 GCA_024275435.1 Alphaproteobacteria bacterium | reverse complement strand
TGGGTTGCTACAGTTCTGTTTCGAATAAAGTGCGCACTCCAAGCCAACGCAATTACCAAAAGACCGGCGATGACAAAGAACACCGAGGACCCCAATAGAGAGCCTACAGTTTTGCTGTAGATTGCCAGCACGGCGAGAGAGAACAATACGTAGGCGAGCCACAAGACGCCTGTATTACCCCGCTCTACGCACCACCACATGGCTGCGACGAGTATGCTGAGCTTAATGGCGGAAAGAACAATGTACCAGTCGAGCTCGGTTGCCATACTGTAAATCAAGTTTCCGTTGGGCATGTACTGCAACCCTGTGAGAGCTGCGAAAACCACGAGGAGGGAGAAACCAAACCCAACCCTTCCCACCCTTGCGATACTCGGGTCGCGGGAATGTTCCGCAATGATACATATACCTGCCACCAGAATACCAATACCAAGTGGCACCCAATGACTGGAGCCGCCGCCCCACCACGGATAGCCCAAACTGATTAGCCAGCATGTCATTGTTGCCCCCGCGAGATAAAGACCGAAGGATGCGCGTTGCCAGAAAAGGGCCGCTGAAATAGCGATCCATGCGGGCAAAAATAACCAATGGATTGAACCTGTTTCGCTACTTTCCCAGCTGCTCCATAAAGTCATCAGCAGCAACGACAGAGAGGTTACGGGACCTGATTTGAAGGCAAGGCCTGAGACAAGCGCAATGGCTGACCAGATCAAGACCATATCGCTTGGGTTTCCGGCGACATGATACATCTGAGCGATCAACATGATGTTGGCGCCAAATAATGCGACGCCAAGCAGCACGGCGGCATGGGCGAATAAATGCCGGTTGCGATCAATCAAGGCCCCAGCGGCAATATAGGCGCCTGCTGACAACGTAAACAGCAACAAGAGACGAACAAGCTTTGGAATCTCCTGCCAATTGGCAGCGACAAAACTCATCGCTCCAAAGCCCAGCAGAACAACGCCAGACAAGGCCAGAATGGAAGAGGCCGTAATTGTGCTCTTTGATTTTGCAAGTTCTGCTGAAATGGCCTGAAGACCCTCTTCGGTGATCCAACCGGCCTTATGCCAGCGGCCAATATCCTGGGTCACCTTTGCGCTGTAACTCCACACGTGCTGTTCCGTCCTGCTATTTGTTGATAAAGCTAATTTCTGGGAAAGAGCGTTTTCTCGGACACCATATTAATATTCTCAGGTGAGCCGTGTTCCGATTCACATAAACTATGATCACTCAACACTTCGATGACGCGGCAGGTTGCAATGTCACTCCCGTCGCAGCAATTGAGCATTCGCGTCAATTCGTTCTCCAAGGCTTTCAAGCGTGTGATTTTTGCGCGCACGACGTCCAACTGCTGCCCGGCGATTTCATCAACTCTGGCGCAGGGACCGCCAGATAGAGATTGCAACTCAATCATCGCACGGATGGCAGGAATGGAGAAACCCAGTTCCCTTGCGTGGCGGATGAAGCGAAGTCTTTTGACGGCCTCTTGTGTATAGGTCCGGCGGTTGCTGTGGGTGCGATCTGGCCTCGGCATGATGCCGATTTCTTCATAGTAGCGTATGGTCTGAACCTTTGCGCCGGCCGTCTTGGCCAATGTACCGATGGACATATTCGCACGCGACTTTTTCGCTTGATGTTTTTCTTTCTGGGGCATGGTCACAACTCATGTGCCGTATTACGGGCTTTCTGATCAAGCACTTGGCGTCAACGACTGACCTTTGAGAGTCGTAAAGACGTATTTTAAGGCTTGCTTCTACAGTCGCTGTACATTGTAGAAAGGTCAAGACGGCAACAATGAGAGAAACATTTAGGCGATTTTACAATGAGTGATGCGTGCTGCGGTCATAACCAGCCCTTCGACGGCATGGACCGACGTTATCAACAGATCCTATCGATTGTGATTGCGATTAACTTTTCCATGTTTGTCATAGAGATGGGAGGTGGGTATGCGGCCAATTCACGGGCTTTGGAAGCTGACGCACTGGATTTTCTGGGTGACAGCCTGACCTATGGCGTCAGTTTGTGGGCCATTGGAAAGTCGCTTGCACTACGTGGCAAGATTGCCATTCTCAAAGGCGTTAGTCTTCTTGCCATGGGCCTCTATGTGTTTGGCAAAACAGTTTATGAAGTGTTCTATCTTGGGGTTCCGCGGGCAGAACTTATGGGCACTATCGGTGCCTTGGCGCTTGCTGCCAATGTGGTGAGTGTCATGCTGCTGGCGCGTTACAAAGATGGTGACGCCAATGTGCGCTCTGTTTGGTTATGTTCACGAAATGACGCCATTGGCAACGTGATCGTTATTTTAGCTGCGGTCCTTGTGTGGGGGACCACGAGCGGTTGGCCCGACGTGATTGTCGCTGGTATTATGGCCAGTTTATTCCTACATTCAGCTTGGTTGATCCTGATGCAAGCGCGCCAAGAAATCGCGCAAGATGTTGGAGAGAAAGAAGGGGCCTGCTTACCGGAAGAACATAAGCCTCACGAAAACCAAACCAGTGATCTTGAAAAAGAACGCCCCTAGGGTTTCTCACCCGAACCTGAGCGCATTGTCTTAAACATGACGTGGAGAAGAGATGTATTTTCAGAACACTTCGGGTAAGTTTTGGGTGAGTCATCAGATGACCTTCCAAAATTCAGTTGTAGGGTGAGACCATTGACCATCAGACTTCATTTTTCTGACACACACCCGTGCGCGATAGCGCCAATGAAAACATTCATAAAACTTGTTGCGACTTTGGGTTGGTTGTTTGCGATGACGGGAGCCTCTTTGGCAGAATATCCTCCTCAAACTGCTCGTGTGGTCTCGGGGGCTGAAATCCTTGCCACGTCCAACTTCGAGGCGATCTCCGGCAAACGTGTCGGGTTGGTGACAAACCACACGGGACTTGTGGGTCATGAACACCTTGCTGATGTTCTGCATCGCGCCCCAAATGTCGAGTTGGTTGCGATCTTTGGTCCTGAGCATGGATTTCGTGGAACCACTGAGGCTGGTGCCACGGTGAGCGGTGGTCGGGATCAAAAAACCGGTGTTCCTATTTTCAGTCTTTATGGTTCCTCAAAAAAGCCTGCTCAACGTATGCTGCAAAATATCGATGTGCTTATTTTTGATATTCAGGATATCGGCGCGCGTTTTTACACGTATATCTCGACCATGGGACTGGCCATGCAGGCTGCGGCCGAAGCTGATATCCAGTTTATTGTTCTTGATCGACCAAATCCGCTGGGGGGAACAAATGTTTCCGGCTTTGTGCTGGAGCCAAAGCACCGCTCATTTGTTGGTCAATACCCGATCCCCATCGTTCATGGCATGACCGTTGCCGAACTTGCCAGCATGATTAAAGGCGAGCGCTGGTTGAAGGGGTTGGAAAATCTCGACCTGGCGGTGATGAAGATGGAAGGCTGGGAACGCTCGATGCGTTGGCCGAGTACCCAGCGCGCCTGGGTTTCTACGAGTCCTAACATTCCGACATTTCATTCTGCGCTTTTGTATCCCGGCATCGGAGTGATTGGCGAAACTCAGCTTGTCAATGAGGGAACAGGAACAGCAGCGCCATTCACTGTATTTGGTGCGCCATGGCTTGACGCCAAGCTTTGCGCCAGGCGGCTCAATGCACTTTCGCTTCCTGGTGTGAAATTTGAGGCGACCAAATACAAACCGCGGTCAATCCCACGTGTGGCACCAAAACCGCGTTATGTGGGACAGAGCGTCAATGGCGTTCGTGTTGTGGTTACCGATATCAACCGTGTCGAGCCACTGGAAGTTGGCATTCATGCGTTATCTCTGCTGGTCAAGGAAGCACGCTCTGCCAAAGTCTCGCGGCTGTTTGCAGACTTGCCCATGTTCTACCTGATTTCCGGAACCAAACGTCTTCATCGCATGCTGTTGCGCGGGGCTACCGGCAGCGCCATCATTGCTTCTTGGCATGAGGAAGTGGCCGCGTTCAAAGAAAAGCGCGAAGCTTATCTTTTATACTGAGGCTTTTTGAGCTAATCCCGTGGAGATACTTGGGAAGTGAAGTTGCTTGAGTTCATGCTTTGATGGACAGTTTCGGGGGCTGATATTCTTTGTTCCACGGGCCAAAAAGTAAATTTTCTTCTACAATTTATCATTAGAGCGGTGGCCCATCTCTGCTGTTCAATGATAGAGTTTCTGCAGGCCGCTCCCGATAGATTGAACTAGGCAAAAAATTATGTTTCCCCTTTCACATATGATGAAGTCCTTTGTGCGCGTGGGCACCCTCAAGATTATTGATGCGGACGGCAAGGTCCATGTGTTTTCAGGAAAACCAGGCCCGAATGTCACCATGCGTCTGACGGATCGTTCGCTCTATCACAAACTTGTTGTTAATCCCGAATTGCATGCAGGCGAGGCCTACATGGACGGGCGCATGAGTTTTGAGGATTCGACGCTGCGTGATTTCCTGACGTTATTTTCGTTAAACCGCTTGGCGCTTGGTGCTTATCCGGTACAAAAAGTCCTGCGTGGAATTTCGCAAAAGTTCCGCAAACGACAACAGGCCAATCCCGTCGGAAAAGCGCAGCAGAATGTGGCGCATCATTACGATCTGGGCAATGAGTTTTACAAGCTGTTTCTCGACGAGGGCATGCAGTATTCCTGCGCCTACTTCACACATGAGGACGATACGCTTGAACAGGCGCAACGCAATAAGCTGAGGCTTTTGGCGGCCAAGCTTAACCTAAAACCGGGATTGAGAATTCTTGATATCGGTTGCGGATGGGGTGATTTGGCTCTCTATCTCGCTCAGCTTGAGGACGTGGAAGTTGTCGGTGTTACGCTCTCCAAAGAACAGTATGAGCTTGCCAACCAACGCGCCCGCGACGCCGGCCTGGATAAACGCGTGCGCTTTGAGTTGAAAGACTATCGCAAGGTTGAAGAACGTTTCGATCGCATCGTGTCTGTTGGCATGTTCGAACATGTGGGCGTGCACCACTACGATGAGTTTTTCAAAAAAATCAACGAACTGATGGATGACGACGGGCTGGCGCTTATTCATTCCATCGGTCATATGAGCCCTCCGGGAACGGCGAGCCCTTGGATGCGAAAATATATTTTCCCCGGAGCCTATTCACCAGCCCTTTCGGAAGTGTTCGAGGTGGTTGAACAAAACAGCCTTTGGGTTTTGGATCTTGAGTTCTTGCGTCTTCACTATGCCAACACACTGGCCCACTGGATCGAACGTTTTGAAAAAAATCGCGACAAGATCGAAGCCATGTACGATAAGCGGTTTGCTAGAATGTGGGAGTTTTACCTGATCAGTGCCGAAATGATGTTCCGGACCGGCAGCCAGCTTGTGTTTCACATGCAGTTATCGCGCAAACGCGACGCAGCGCCTATTGTTCGCGATTATATCACCGACCTTCAACGCATCTATAAAAAGAAGGATCAGGACTTCTAGCTGCCAGTTCCGTGGGGTTGAATCTTGATCAGATTCTGTCCATGCCACCGATTCTATTTCCAGGACCCTTGATGTTTTTTCACTCCAGAACCGGAGCCGAAACATCAATACCCCGCTGGGAGTTTTTGTTCAAAGATATGAAACCGGTAGGGTAATTCCTTTTCTGGCCTGAATTCCGCCGGGCGTCGTTTGTACTGTTTGCGTATGGCATTCACATTTCGTTCCAAACCCATTTGCTCGATCAATATTCGCAGCTTGCCTACCTGCAGACCCAATGCTTGTGCTGTGGGTTTGCCAATGGAACCGTTGTTTTTCTCAATGGTTTCGATAATTTTTTCTCGTGTGACCTGCCACGGATCGCACGAGAAATTGTCCTGCCAACTGCGTTCCACGTAGAGGGACATGATCTGGCGTGGGCCGTTGACGAAAATCGCACTGTTCTCATCGTAGGCAAAGCCGAAGGGCGTTTCAGCGACAACCGAGATCGTCGGCGCCATGTCTTCATACAGATAAAACCGGTAGCCAGACTCCCGATAGGGCTTTAATCCTTTCAAGCGCCCTCGCCAACGCTCGAAGATATGCTCGACGAATTCGACACGGTAATCGAGATCTATCCAGGCATGGTGATCGGCCCACCATTCCAAGGCCCATAAATGAATATGGTTCTGCGCAGAATGTTCGT
The DNA here is from genome assembly GCA_024275435.1 of Alphaproteobacteria bacterium. GTDB lineage: Bacteria > Pseudomonadota > Alphaproteobacteria > Rhizobiales > Hyphomicrobiaceae > JAJRZC01. The sequence goes on along the minus strand of JAJRZC010000203.1, from coordinate 7,698 downwards.
TTGGATGGTCTCCTTCAAAGGTCAGGGCTGTCTTGCAGCAGCCCTCCAGAAAGTCAGCCAGTTCGGGGCATCGACTAGATGTGAAAGTTGAAATTGCCATTTAACGTGCCTTAGATCCTGCAAGCTCATTCGGGATCAGCGAAGTTGGTCCAGCTATGAATGTCTGGCGTTCTGCTGATCCTTCCTTTTTAGATCTTCAATGGTGAATGCGCTATCATTCATATCTGTCGATGCTGGTAGGCAATGAGGTTTTCTACTATAAGTGCGTCCATGACAACAACTGATCTCTCTTCATTTGAAAATTCTATTCTTCCACCGGTTCATATTATCGGGGGCGGGCTCGCGGGCAGCGAAGCGACCTGGCAAGCGGTTTGCCTGGGGGTACCGGTTATCCTTCATGAGATGCGCCCTGTTCGTGGCACTGAAGCGCACAAAAGCGACGGCTTGGCAGAGCTGGTATGTTCCAATTCTTTTCGCTCCGATGATTGGACGCGAAATGCCGTCGGGCTGCTACATGAGGAAATGCGACGCGCGAACTCTCTTGTCATGGCGGCCGCCGACAAGCACAAGCTTCCTGCGGGTGGTGCTCTTGCGGTTGATCGTGATGCCTTCAGTGCAGCGATCACGAAGACGCTTGAAGCGCACCCCCTGGTACGTATTGTTCGCGAGGAGGTCCAAGGCCTGCCGCCTCCCGACTGGGATAATGTCATTATTGCCACCGGGCCGCTCACGTCAAAGGCTCTTGCTTCTGCTGTACAAACGCTGACAGGCGAAGACTCGTTAGCCTTTTTTGATGCCATTGCACCCATTGTTCATTTCGACAGCATCAATATGGATATTGCCTGGAAACAGTCTCGCTATGACAAGGCGGGGCCAGGTGGGACTGGTGCTGATTATCTGAATTGTCCCATGAGCAAGGAACAATACGACGCGTTCATTGATGCTTTGCGCTCAGGCGAAAAGACATCTTTTAAGGAATGGGAATCCACACCCTACTTCGATGGTTGTCTGCCCATAGAGGTTATGGCAGAGCGCGGACGAGAAACCTTGCGCTATGGCCCTATGAAGCCCATTGGTCTCACAAACCCTCACCCTGGAACGCAACGCGCTCATGCCATTGTTCAGCTGCGCCAGGATAATGCCCTTGGGTCGCTTTGGAATATGGTTGGTTTCCAAACCAAGCTCATTCACAGTGAACAGGTGCGCATTTTCCGCACAATTCCCGGTCTTGAGGAGGCGCAATTTGCACGTCTCGGGGGGCTGCATCGCAATACCTTTTTAAACTCTCCGAAATTGCTTGATGGGACCTTGCGTCTGAAGCAGGATTCCAGACTGAGGTTTGCCGGACAAATCACTGGTGTTGAAGGTTATGTGGAAAGCGCAGCCATGGGCTTGCTGACGGGGCGGTTTGCAGCCTTGGAGCGTCTAGGTCAGGAGATAATTGCGCCGCCCGAAACGACGGCCCTGGGGGCGCTGGTTGCCCACATCACCGGAGGGCATATGGTTGCGGAAGAAAGCAGTGGATCGAAGACCCGCTCTTTTCAACCCATGAACATCAATTACGGTTTGATGCCTGCTCCTGATTCCTTTGAGACCACGGGGCCGGACGGTAAGCGGCTCAAGGGTAAGCAAAAAGGCTTGGCGAAAAAGTGCGCGGTTTCGGAGCGTGCGCTTACCCACCTGGAGACTTGGCTGGCGATGTCGCAAAGCAGGCAACAGGTGAAACGCTAGCTTTCCGATTCTATTTTATCTTTTTTTTATCAATAGGTTGTGATTTTTCTGCTGAGTTGTTCCGCCTGGGACAGCCAACCAAAGCACTCGATGGCATTGTCTCTCCATCGAACAAGAACGGGTGTCAGCCCGACCGCCGAAAAAACGGCGTTAGCCTTTGGACTTCGGAGACAAGACAATGTTCAAGTCAATTGTAGCAACAATCATTACTCTCTTCCTTTCGACCTTGTTTCTGGCTGGCGCCGCTCAGGCGGGTTGTGGCAAGCATCATGGTTTTTCTAACAAATCCTACTCATCGAGCTATCGGGTAAAAAAGGCAAAACGTGCTCGTCACGCCCGCCTGGCTCGTCAGCGCGCGATCGCAAAAAAGAGAGCCGCTGCAAAACGTATCGCTATTGCGCAGCGTAAGGCAAAAGCCAAAAAAGCCCGCTTAGTTGCAGCAGCGAAGGCGAAGCAAGCGAAGATCGCAGCGGCTAAAGCCGAGCAAGCCAAAGAAGAAAAAATGGCTCAGGTTCAGGTTGAAGAAGAAAAAACAGCAGAAAGCTCTGAGAAAAATGGAAAAGAACATCTCAGTGTTGCTGCTCTGGCAGGTGCCGATATCATCACTGACAAACAGAAAGACGAACAGGATACAGCACAGAGCGACGATAACGGTGCGAACAAAGAATTAAGCTGCAAGAAGTATGTCCCCGCGGCCAGTCTGACCATCACGGTACCCTGCTCTTCGTAAAAACAATTCACTCCTCCCTCACTCTACAATTTTCATCGCTACAACAGGAAAGGAAAAGCCGGCGCCCATTTCGGGGGCCGACTTTTTTGGTTTAGGGGATGCTCATCCCCCACTTTTCTATTGTCCGTATTTCTCCAGCACATGGCGTGACTTTGCAACGACGGCATCGGCAATGGCGGCTTGCCCTTCGGCTGTGGGGTGGAAAGCGCCGGAGTATGTGGAGGCCAGTAGAAGCTGAAACCAGCGTAGGCTCTTGAGCTTTAAGACCTTTTGCAGGATGGAAGCTGAAACGTGAAAGTTTCCGGTTAAGAATGCATCATTGGGTGTGCGAAACCAGCGCTGCCGCGGCACGTATGGTCGATAGTGCGCGGGGTTATAGGGCAGCCATTTCCCATTAATCTTTCGTGGAAAACGTAAATCATCGGCTGATGAGAATGCATGATGAAAGAAGCCTGCGCAAATTCCGCGCCCTATGAACATTGGTCGATGTGCTTCAGCAAATGACCAGCCATGTTTCTTTGCGCTTTGCTTCATGACATCGTTTAATTTTTCAGCGACCTCCTGGCTTTCTGCCGCTCGTTTTGAACTTAACGAGAACTCCGGTGCGACTTCCATACCAATGGAACCATCTGGACAAACCTTCGAACCATCACCAAGAAGGGCCAGACTTGGATAGGCTGTTAAAATTACACGGTCTGATTGGCGCCAAGGAATATGCAGCAGGTTATGGAAGGCACGATTTAAAGATTTGTAGCGTTTGGGTAAGGCAGCCAGCGCAGCCTTGGCCTGGTCCTTGCCATGAACTTGGCCCATCCATCCTCCCAGCCCACGGAGCATGGTTTTATCGGTGAGAATAGCGTTGGCGAGCAAGCGAGAAAACCCGATGTCGTTACCTCCGATGGAGACAAACAACAAATCGATCTTGCGCGCTTTCTTGCGCTCGCACTTGGATAAGACCAGCCCTCCTTTTAAGTCCTTGATGGCACCCTTGATGTGGTAAGCCTCGGGCAGGTCGAGCTCTCTGGCCTGCTTTCCACCACACTGTGCGCGCGCTGCAGCTGAAATCTGGGAATACTCCGGAGGATTTGGTACCCACTCGTTGCCTTTGTAACGCAAAAACATACCGAAGGTGACTTCCGCCCCTGAACAGGCTAGTCCCACGTAGGTGACCGCGCGATGCGGTTGTTCAATTGCCAGTTGCAGGGCCGCACGTAGTTGGTGCGAGTAGAGCGAGCGGTGACAGGCTCTTCCGATCCATTGTGCGTTTTCTTTCACGAAGGCTGCATCACCGATCTTACGCCATGAGCCGACGCGAACGGGATAACCTGAAAGATCTTGCAGGCTATCCTCGTCTCCGTTGCCGTAGTCAAGGGTTCGTTCCGGTGAGAAACGGACCGGGAAGTCGGGATTGCCCTCACCGGAGGCAAAGCTGTCGCCCATGCCCACTATCAACAGGTCTGTTACCTTAACAACTATCCTGGCAACCTGCCGGCCACCTATTTCGACTTCAACCTTTGCGCCATGGGGGTAGGGAATCTCCAATCGAGCCGGTATATGACATGGTTGCGCAATGGCTTGTCCGCGCAAGCGCTTTTTCAGGTGGAGCGGAGCGGTGAGCCAGGTGCAGGTGACTTCGGCAGCGTCTGTTACATTTTCAAGTTGCGCTACGACTTTGTGCTGGGTGGGGGCAATATAAGACTCACCGGTTTTACCGCATTTGTGCCGATTGCTTCGGGCATCCCAACAGGTATTTTCATAGATGCGCGAAGCCCAGCCGCGTTTTATCCGCCTGCTCAATGCATGTTCTGAGGACAATACCGGGTATGCGCGTTCTTGATCACTGAGTGCTTCCCAGGTGGCGCGATGAATGGAAGTGTCAGCGGCATCCTTGAAAAATCGGAATGGGTTTTCGACGCGCCATGAGATTTGCGGTTGAGGTGGCGAGGCTGGTTTAAGACCACTGCGTTCTGGTTTGTATTGATTGTCTGTTTTTGTTGCTGTTTGTGCGAAAGCACTTATGGAAGCAGAATAGGAAAATGCAAACAGACACACCATAAGAAGAGCCATATGGGACAACCAGCTTGTTTGGAATGGCTGTATCGGGGCGAGTGCCTTTTGCATATGTTGCGCGCTCTTTAGAATGATGGTGCAATTTTCTAGCTAACTTAGAGCGACGCCCGCCATAATTTCCACCGGCGGGCGAGAGGGGATAGTTCCACTCTCATCATCAGTGGATCGCCGCTCCCGCTTTCAAAAGCCTTAAAATACGGCTCGACAAGGGCAAGAGGCAAAAAGGCTGGTAGGATCTCCCGTGGTAACTTCGCAATTTTTTCCCTGACAATGGATAACTCCTGGCGCGCGGCTGCAATGGTGTATTCCACGCTCAAACGGCGCTGCTCAACCTGCTCTCGATCTATGGCAAAGTTTTTTGCGCAGAGCGGGGCTTTTTTTGACTTTGATAAATCTGGGGCGGGGGGCAGCGGCCAATATCCTTGTGCAGCGTGTTCACGCAAACAGGTAATAAGCCGGGCAGTGCCGTAGGCGTGACCAGCGGCCTTTGCAGCTTCACCAAGCTCGCCAGACCAATTGGAAGTTAAAATCCTGCCCCCTAATGCAATAGCGGATCCATAATGATCTGCTTGATGGGAAAAGTACTTTTCGAGGCTGTCGTGAGGCTCGTTATAAAGGTGAGAGGATTGCGCATCGAACATCTTCATCACTAACGCCGCAGGCAGTTTGTGGCGATCAACAGCTTGGGCCATCGCATCGGCAACGGGAACACCTGATGATTGTCTTTCGTGATAGGTTTCGAGCCAATCGCGCCACCATTGAATACGTATTTCACCAATGAGAGGTTCGCTTACTTTCAAAGGAATACTTTCGATCTCTCCGATCAGGGCTGCCAGAGCGATGAGATCAACTTGCGCTTTTTGCGGGGCGAGAAGAGCTGAGAGATAAAAGTCGGGAGCGAGCTTGCGGGCGCTATTTCGTATATCGGGGAAATTTGGGGAGGTGCTCATGGCTCGGTTGAAATGCTCATTGCTGTAAAGGGCGCTCACCAACTGCCAACAAGGCTGCTGCGATAGATCGTTTTTCCGCCAGTAGAACGTTGTAAGTTCGTGCTGCCGCACCGGTTGCCATGCATTCGACAACCAGTCCTGCTTTTCGAAAATCTGACACAAGTGAAGGGGCGAGAAAAATCTGGGATATGCCTGTGCCAATGAGCAGAACATCAATAGTATCGGCTTCTTTGAAGAGACGATCCAGGGAGGCAGGCTTTATATCTTCGACGGTTTTTGCATCCCAGGCCGTGATCCCGCTTGGCAGACACAAAAGCGAGCCAACGTGGCTCATGCCAGCAAAACGAAAGCCTCCGTCTCCATAGGCGTCTATGGGCGCGGGCGTCGGTAAATAAGCGATTTTTCCGTCGCGCTCCATGCCATTGCCTAATTGCGGACCCGGTCATGGTGTCCGTCTGATTGGAAAATTAAACGCTTGCGCCTGCGGGCTTCTTGTTACCACTTGCATCAGCGCTCCAATCCCGTTTCACACCGATCCACATCAAGAATGGTGATGCTACGAAAATCGAAGACCAGGTTCCGATCAAGATTCCAAAAATTAATGCGAAGGCAAAGCCCTGAATCACCGCGGTGCCAAAGACCCAAATGGCCAATACGGCTATCAAGGTCGTTGCAGAGGTGATAATTGTTCGCGAAAGTGTCTCGTTGATTGATTTATTCATCAATTCAGGAAGTGGCATCTTCTTGTAGCGGCGAAGATTCTCTCTCATGCGGTCGAACACTACAACGGTATCATTAATTGAATAACCTGCAAGGGTGAGAAGTGCCGCCACTTCCGTTAAGCCGAATTCAAGACCGAGAAAAGAGAAAACACCGAGGGTAATAGTGATGTCGTGCACGAGGGCTAAAACAGCTGCGACGCCGAACTGCCACTCGAAACGAAACCAAATGTAGAGAAGAATACCCAAGATGGCGCAGGCAACGGCGATAAACCCGGCCTGCTGCAGTTCACCTGATACGGCTGGGCCCACAACCTCCACGCGCCTTATGACAATGCCATCGCCGAGCGCCTCTTGCACCTTGGAGGCAGCATTTTGTTGGGCTTTTTCTGCGCCGTCTTTACCGGCCTTTTGCTGTTCAATTCTGATCAAGGCTTCTTCGGGCTTATCCAGTCCTTGAATCTGCACATCACCCAGATTGAGAGCGTTCAGTTTTGCACGTAGGGCGGCTATGTCTGCGGGGCCAGTTTTTGACTGGATTTCGAACAAGGATCCGCCCTTGAAGTCGATGCCGAAATTCATGCCCTTGGTGGCAAGCATTGCTATTGCCGCGATAAAAACGACCATAGAGACGAGAACGAACCCCTTTCTCATGCCCATGATCTGGAACACGCGATCGTGCGGCCAAAAATCAATGCCCTTGAACTTCATGGACGTCTCTTCCTTCAAATCTGGCGACTGTTTTTGTTGCGACTCAGGTGATGAATATCGAAACTACAGCGGCTTTGGAATGTTGCGTGTTTTCTGACGGGAGACCCAGGTGGCCACTAACAATCGTGTCACGGTGAACGCCGTGAAAATGGTTGCGAAAATACCAAGTGACAAAGTCACGGCAAAACCACGTACCGGTCCCGATCCCAACCAGAACATGACAAGTCCTGCGATCAAGGTGGTCAGGTTGCTATCGATGATGGTACCGAATGCCCGCGTGAAGCCCGACTCTATTGCGGAAATGGTTCTCTTGCCATTGCGCAATTCCTCGCGGATGCGCTCATAAATTAGAACGTTTGCATCGACTGCCATTCCCACTGTCAAGACAAGTCCTGCGATACCGGGCAATGTCAGTGTCGAACCGATGAGGGACATTACACCCATGATCAAAATCAGATTGACGAGCACCGCAACGAGCGAGAAGAGACCAAACAGGCCATAGGCCAGGATCATGAACAAGGAAACAGCGAGACCAGCAACGAGAGCCGCCTTCTCACCAGCGACGACGGAGTCTGCTCCCAAGGATGGTCCCACGGTGCGTTCTTCGACAATGGTTAGTGGGGTCGGTAGCGCTCCGGAGCGCAATTGAATAGCTAACTCATTGACGGCTTTGACGTCGAAGTTGCCGGAGATTTGTCCGGAACCTCCCAGGATCGGTGATTGAATGACAGGCGCTGAAAGAACCTTGTTATCGAGAACAATAGCAAATGGGCGGCCAACATTCTTT
>JAJRZC010000202.1 GCA_024275435.1 Alphaproteobacteria bacterium | reverse complement strand
TGGTGGTTTATTGTTCATGTGGTATCGATTTTTTCGATTCTTACCCCTGGACCATGACTCATAACCCTGTTTGGAGGGCCTAGCACTGAGTAAAATATTCAGTCGCGTTGCGTGTCTTGGGCATTCTCGAGGCAAGACCTTTGAGATATCAAACCTTGGTGCGCACGTCACGCGCTTATACGGTTCTGGGTGCCTTGAGATAAGAGATATGGGGCGCTCTGGAAGCTATTTGTTTGAAATAAGAAGTTTATCGGCTCTGCGTGCGCGCGGATCAGAGGCCTCAATCCATTTCATCCCATCATGCTGTGAAATCTTTGGCGGAGAAAGGAAATTGTGAACATTCAAAACCATATGAGCCAATGGACTTGGGAGATAAGCATGGGCATAACGGGCTGTCAGAGGAGAGTAGAGGACTGTTAAGAGAGCCAATGCGATCATGACAAGGCCAATGACAGCCTTCATCATTGAGCTTGAAGCTCCTGCCCCGGGAACCAGGCCGCTGATGGCTTCTCGATCTAGACCGCCTGTAAGGGCTCTCACCATTTGCGAGATCCTGGCGCTAATAACAGCGGAGAATGCTTGCGGACCTTCTGATTCATCATAAGCAAGCCGGTGACCTGTTGCCTGACCAGCGGGAATCGGACTTCCAGACAGCCCCTTACGCCACTTCACGGGTGGTTCTGTTTTTGAGGGGACATTTGCCAGAGAAGCGGCGGGTATGGGATTCGACACTATTTCACCGCCGGAAGCGGGAAATCCTCCCGAAGAAAATTGATCAAATGATTGCGGCATCTGATGAATTGGTGGCTGGTTCACGAAGCCTTCAACGAGTGGTTCTTGATAAGGGATATGTGGTCTTATGGTTGCGTCCAACAGCTTGGCAGGCTCACGCCTCTCGGGTATGGAATTTTGTAAGACGTGAAGTGCCGGACCGGGATCGATGTTGACCAAATTTGTATAGGCTGTGACGATTCTGACGGTTTCATGCCAAGGTGGCAGGGCATCGAAGCGACCCGTCTCCAGGGACTGGATCACATCTGAGGTGGTTCCAAGCTTTATGGCGATGTCTGAAATAGGGCGATCGAGGGCCCTTCTCAAGTTTTGGAATAGTGCTGCAATATGTTTTTGAGCGGTCTCCAACTGTATGGCGAATTCTTCTTCGACAGGGGTTTGGCCGCGATCACTTTGGGAAGGAGAGTTTGGCGCAACACCAATGGAGTTTAAGCCGTAGACTCTCTCAATATCTGACTGCCATTTCGAACTCATAACCGGAAATACTCAAAAACAATCAATCTTCTGGGCATTCGTATGAAGACCCTGGCACTTTAGACGACTTCGATGTCTGTATAATTATGGTTGTGGGGCGGCTTTGAGGCCAATGTCATTTTTTTGGATAGGGCCGATAATATCTTACAGAAGTATTGTGACTATGATCTTTCTTACCTGAGTTATCACCACCAAAACACCAGTTGAAGTTTTTTTTCGGTGGATCTTCACAAACCATTGAACCGTAATAATAGGACCAGCTCATAAGCTTATGCATTGCCTGTGTATTAGCAGAAGCACTCTTTTTAAAGAGCGTATTTAGATCTCAATTCCCCACTTTTTTGCATAAGAGGTAAGTTCCTCTCGCAAGACATGCGCGGGTTGATCCAAGAGCTTGTTTAGATAGGTTTCAAAGTCAGCTTTATCCAGTGATAAAATCATTGATTTTACCGGACCGATGGCGGCGGGGGCCATGGAAAGCGATCTGATGCCAAGGCCGACAAGAGCCATGGCTTCAATGGGACGCCCGGCCATTTCTCCGCACACTGTTACCGGTACCTTATGATTAGCGGCGCCATGGATGAGTTGCTTGATAAAACGTAACGGGGCTGTTGACAGCGCATCGTATCTTGTGGCGACCCGCCCATTCGTTCTGTCAACTGCATACAGAAATTGCAAAAGGTCATTGCTTCCTATTGAGATGAAATCAACCAGAGGAAGCAAAGCATCAAGTTCAAACAAGAGACTTGGTACTTCGAACATGGCACCGAGTTTGATTGACGATGGCTCTGGCTCAGCACGTTTGCGCATCAGATGGAGTTCCAGATCAATCAGCTCACGTACCTGCTTCATTTCAGATGCCGTCGAGATCATCGGTATCATCATGGAAAGTTGCTTGCCTTCACTGGCACGTAACAGGGCTCTGATCTGAGTGCGCAACAGTCCTTGGCGATCCAATGAGAGTCTTATGGCGCGCCAACCCATGGCCGGATTTTCTTCCGGGTCGAATTTCAGGTAGGGAAGGTTCTTATCCCCACCGATATCCAAAGCGCGAAAGATCACCGGCTTACCTTCCGCAAGGGCAAGTATTTTACGGTATGCCTCTTCCTGGCGTTTTGCTCGGGGAAACGTCTTTGCCAGCATGAATAACAATTCGGTGCGGAAAAGACCCACACCGTCGGCGCCTGACTGGTGAACATGGGGCATGTCCATCTCAAGTCCAGCATTGACGTTCAGTGAAATCTCTATGCCGTCCGCGGTCACTGCCGGCTTGCCGCAGAGTGCGCGATATTGCTCCTGTCGGCGCGCCTGAAAGCGAACTTTATCGGAATAGGCGTTCACAACATCGGGACTGGGGCGCAAGTGGACTTCGCCGGTTTGAGCATCGACGATGACAGCATCACCGATACTCACCTGCTCGACGATCCTGCGGGCCTGGCCAATGGCGGGTATCTCCAGGGCCTTGGCGACAATTGCAACATGGCTTTGTGTGCTTCCATCCTCGACGATCAAGCCACGGAGTTTTTTGCTGTCATAATCGAGAAGTTCGGCCGGGCCCATGGTGCGGGCGATGAGAATGGCATCTGAAGGAAAATCATTTCCGTCACTCTTGGTTGCGCTGCGCCCGGATAATATTCTCAGCAGCCGGTCTGCCAGATCGTCAAGATCGTGTGCTCGCTCCCGCCAGTAGGGGTCGGACTGCTTGAGCATCTGGGTGCGGCTGGCATTCTGCACTCTCTCGACGGCTGCTTCCGCGGTCAAGCCATCTTCAACGGCTTCGCGCATGCGCCGTGCCCAGCCCTGATCGTAGGCAAACATCCGGTAAGCTTCCAAAACATCGCGGTGCTCACCATCGGAGGACAAACCTTCATGCTTCAAGGTTTCATCAATCCAATCTCGCAGTTGCGCAATGGCATTGTCGAGACGGCTTAAGTCTGTCCTGAGATCGTCTGAGAGCAATTTGGAAACAGCGACACGTGGCTCGTGAATCACCGCGTGGCCCAAGGCAATACCACTTGATATTGGTTGACCTTGGACGACGAGAGCAAGTGACCTGGAGATCTCGATATCAGCTTGGGCTCCAGCTACGCCTCCGGAGACGAACAGCTCTGCGACGATCATTGCGGTTGATTGAAGGACTTCTATATCTTCCTGACTGTATTCCTTCTCAGTGTGATTTTGAATGACCAGAACCCCCAATACCTGGCCAGATTTCTGAATGGGAACGGCCAGCAAGGATTGATAGGCTTCCTCTCCTGTCTCAGGGTGATATGAGAAGGCGGGATGGGACTTGGCATTTTGCTCGTTGATCGGCTGGTTTAATTCCGCGCAGCGCCCAACCAGACCTTCCGCACGCTTTAGGCGCGTATTGTGAACGGCGTCTGCATTCAAGCCCTCAGTGGCGAATAGCTCAAGGGAGTTATCCTGGCGACGCAAGTAGATTGAACAAACCTCGGCGACCATCACCCCGGCGATCAGATGGACGATCTTATCGAGCTTTGCCTGACCGTTGCAGTCTTCGGCCATGATATCGCGCAGCCGGCGCATGATAACGCGCAGCGCAGGTTCGGATGCGCTTATGGGGGGCTGTTTGCCTCGCCTCGTTTGCATGCGACTTTGCCGTTCTGCCCAATTTTGGTTCATGTGCCCGCAAGAAATCTTACGAGGGGTGGTAAAAGCTGACTAACCAGCGGCATCATTAGATCATGGCGATCTTAATATACACTCAGCTAGCCTCCTCGGCATCGAGCCCATAGGCCTCGTGAAGTGATCTAACTGCCAATTCAGCGTAATCAGAATCGATCAACACACTGATTTTAATTTCAGAAGTGGAGATCGCAATGATATTGATGCCTTTTTTGGCAAGAGTATCAAACATTATTGCAGCTACACCGGCGTGAGATCGCATGCCCACGCCTATGACAGATATTTTGACAACGTTATCGGAGCTGATAATTTCATGGCAGCCGATGTCCTCGCTAACTCTTCTTAGAACTTCCAGAGCACGGGGCAGTTCCGTTGAATCAACGGTGAAGGTCATGTCGGTAAATTTGCCGTCCGGAGTGACGTTCTGGACAATCATATCCACGTTTATCGATGCGTCTGCTAATGGGCCAAAGATGCGCGCCGAGACTCCGGGCTTGTCTTCGACCTTCAAAATGGTGACCTTGGCTTCGTTCTTTGCGTAAGCAATGCCACTGACGACTTGTTGCTCCACTATCTCATCCTCGCTGCATACAATGGTGCCGTATTCATCTAGCCGGTCAACGTCAACCGCGGGCATATTTTCGGGTTCTGTCAAGCTTGAAAGAACGCGTAGTCTAAGTCCGTGGACCATGGCCAGTTCAACCGAACGCGTCTGTAATACTTTTGACCCGAGAGAGGCCATCTCAAGCATTTCTTCATAAGATATACGAGCAAGACGGCGCGCGGTGGGAACGATGCGCGGGTCGGTAGTGTAGACACCATCAACGTCGGTGTAGATGTCGCAAACGTCCGCGCCTAACGCCACGGCAACCGCCGCCGCGCTGGTGTCGGAGCCACCCCGGCCCAAAGTCGCTATGCGCTGATGTGATTGCTCGATGCCCTGGAAACCCGTGACAACCGCCACTTCGCCGCGGGATAGACGTTTTTTTAATTTTTCAGGGTCAATTCGATTGATGCGGGCGGCACCGTGGGTATCGCAAGTTATTATGGGGATTTGCCAACCCTGCCATGAGCGCGCGGAAATGCCGAGCTTATGAAGCGCCAGGGCGAGTAGTCCGGCACTTATCTGCTCTCCACTGGCAACAATGGCATCGTATTCGCGCGCATCATGGAGTGGGGAAATTTCACGGACCCATTCAACCAACTGATTTGTTGTCCCAGCCATGGCTGAAACGACCACGGCAACGGAATTGCCCGCATCGACTTCGCGCTTAACATGACGTGCAACGTTTTTTATTCGTTCAATATTGGCGACAGATGTTCCGCCAAATTTCATAACTACTACGGCCATTGCCTCTCCCGTCGCGGGAATAATATCGTTCGAGTGATCGTTGCGCGACTCAATGAAAAACTGGGCGGGTTGCGCTCAGAATTGGACACCTCAAGCCTCGACGCGGAAGGATGCTGTTTTTACCGGGCCAAAATCGCCGGCCAGATGAAATCCTCAGGTCTATGGTGAAATGGCCGTTGTCAGCCGCTTTCGCGTGATCAGGATTCCGAGGAATGTCTTAGCCGCATCCCAGCAAACCCGCAATATTAACGGACTTTTTTTCTGGATTCTTCGATTCACCCCGTTCGCCGACACAGGTCTTGGCGTTCTTCTCTATCTTTTTTCCATGTCTGCTGCTGGCGGAACGGCCCTCGGGCGTCTTGACAGGTGGGCAGATGGTCGGTCAAACCCGTAGGAAGCTTTGATGAAGGTTGCATAGGTGAAATAGGAAAAGCACTTTAACGCACCTGCATTTTACGGAATGAATCTTTATATGACGGCCAAAGCAGCAAATCTCGACGAAGCAGAAGTGGCCCGGTTTGGGGCACTTGCCTCTAAATGGTGGGACGTAAACGGGGAGTTCCGGTCGCTACATTTACTTGGGCGGTCGCGACTGAGCTTTATCCGTGATCAGCTGGTTGCACATTTTGGCAAACCCGTATCGGAGGTTTCAGGTGAAAGCAGCCCAGCACGACCACTGGCCGGGCTCCGGATTCTCGATATCGGCTGCGGAGGCGGGCTTATCTGCGAGCCTTTGTGTCGGATGGGGGCTCGGGTCACCGGCATTGATCCTGCAAAAGAGAATATCGAAGCTGCACGGGCACACGCGGAAATCGATGACTTGGACATTTCTTATCAGGCTTTGACCGTCGAGGCTCTTTGTAAAAGGAGGGAGGAGTTTGACGCTGTTATCTGCCTGGAAGTGATTGAGCACGTGCCCGATCCCAAGATATTTTTGTTGGAGTGTTCGAAACTCGTTAGGCCGGGTGGCATGTTGATTGTTTCCACTCTCAACCGGACAATGAAGTCATATGCTCTAGCAATTGTTGCGGCTGAATACATTCTTGATTGGGTGCCAAGGGGCACGCACGATTGGCAACGTTTCATCACCGATGACGAGATGACAGGTATGCTTCGGGAATCTGGCCTTGTTGAGCCAAAATTTCGCGGTCTTGTTTATGATCCTGTTGGCGACACGTGGCAGTTATCACATGATGTGTCGGTCAATTACCTCGTGGCTGGAACCAAACCGCCTTTGAGCGACAAGAGCTGATTACTTCAAGGATAGATTTACTGGCTGAATTTTGGGCCCTAAGAGCGTGTCGCCGTGTGCTTGGCGATTGCGTCTTCAAGCTCTTTATATTCCGCGCATGAGATGCCGCAACGGTTGGAGATTTCACTTAGTTCGGCACGGGCCTTGTCTGGATCACCCAACGAGAGATATGCCTCGCCAAGATAAGATCGAGCGATGGTAAAATCGGGGTTTAAGGCCAAGGCTTTTGCGTAAAAACCCATGGCGGTTTTAATATCGCCTGATTTGCGCGTTGCGAATCCGATATAGGTCAAGATCCGTTCATTCTTAACCTTGGTGCTGTTTAGAAATTGCAAGGCTTCTTGGTAGCGCCCGTTTTTGGCAAGCCAGTAGCCAGCATAAAACAATTCGCTGTCGGATTTATGCAAACGAAGAGCCGCGATGCAATCATTCCACTGTGATGAAGCCTTGGCGTGACGATCACATTGCACATTTAGAGGAGCAATGCCCTTGGCCTGGGCCCCCATCACGCCCAAGGCGGCAAATGCACTAACAGTCAAAACAATTCCCACTGCCCGTTTGGATCGACCCATCATAATACACCTTCGTCATTTCTTTCTATTGTGGAAAATTTCTAGCCCAATGCGGGTCTTGACGCCAGTTGCATATCTTGTCGCAGCTTTAGAAACACCTGGAAAAGCTGTTTTAAGTGGAGAGCGGCTTGACCAGACAAAGGGCTGCCATCTTTGCTCGTAATGATTCTACGTTATTTTGTGTGTTGTGTAGCTTCAAGAAGACGATAAGGCACAAACCATCCAATCTCAGGAATACACTCGATGTTCGGTTGGCGACGGAAAAATGATGGCTTCGAGTGGCACGAATATGTGCGAACAACGATCCTCATTCGGCGAAAAGCGAGAAAAGAAAAGATAGGTGAGGTGCGACAAGCAGCCCTGGATGGCCTTGCAAGTGCCGGACAACGTGGGGTCGAAGCTGGGGCAAATGGGCTTAAGGCGGCTGGCCAGGGTCTTTCAGGTGCGGCCAAAACCAGCTCAAACATTGTTGTGCGGTGGTCTCAAGATGCTGTCTCGTGGTTGCGGGAGGGATTAAAGCGCCTTTGGAGGGATGCTCTGCCGAGCATGATGGTGGGCACTCGTACCATTCTTGGTTTTGTTACGCGCTCTCTTGGGCAATTTGCCCGATGGACTTATGAAGCGTTGGCTCTTGTGGGCCGGGCGGGTGGCAGAGTGTTTGGTTCCCTTGCCTCTAGCCTGGGCTCAGTTATTGCCCCAATGGCGCGGCCTGAACTGGCTTTACCGGTGGGCGTTATTTCTCTAGCTGCGGCTGCGGGTGCCGTGGGCGATGTTCTTGTTCATGGGTTGAGCCCGCTATTTTTTGGAGCGTTATTGCTTTCTTCTCTGGCGGGCGCTTTTGCGATCTCTTGTGTATGGGACCATGGCGGCTCGGCTGTTGCCCACCGCTTAGGTTTTGATCGTTTGATGGACTGGATTTTCCATATTTGGCCAGAGGATATTTCATTTCGTGAGCTCAGTTTTCGCCGGTTTGGGATCCCCGCTGGTGTGCTGGCGGGTGCAGGTGTTATTGGGTTTTTGTTTTTTTCCGGTGTCCCATTTCCAAGCCTGGAATGGTTTGAAAGTTCCAATACTTCTTCTTCCACCGGTCAATCCGTCAAACATGCAAGCGGTGCGCAATCAACCGTTCAGGGAAGGGCAAAATCTCTAAGCGGCGATCAATTGCGAATTCAAGGAACAGTTATCAAACTATCTGGTATTGAAGCTCCTGAGCTCAATCAACGATGTGTTCGTCAAAATGGAACGACCTGGAGATGCGGAAATTCTGCGCTGCGAGCCTTGCAACGCATTACCGGCCGCCACAAAGTCGTTTGTAAATTGGGCGCAACCAAAAGCTCGGGTCTTCGGGAAGGGACCTGCCGGATTGGCAAGAAAGATATTGCAGCCGAACTGGTGCGGAAAGGCTTTGTTTTTGCGACAGCCGGATTCTTTTCAACCTACGCTTCGCAAGAAGCCCAGGCGAGGGCGCAAAAACTTGAGTTATGGCGGGGGAAGGCGCTGCGGCCCAAGGATTTCCGTAAACAATTATGGAATATCGCCGCTCAAAAGTCTCCCAATGGGTGTCCTGTAAAAGGTTCGATCCTTTCCTCTTTGGGAAAAGTTTATCTGATGCCATGGTCGAGAAAATATGATCGGACACGTATTCGAACGAAGCGCGGAGAACGCTGGTTCTGTTCTGAGCAGGAAGCACTGGACGCAGGATGGAAGCCTTACCGCAAGCTTTGAGGTGGGCAATGTGCAATAGCGCTGATGATTGATGGCCAGTTCAAAAGACAGATCACAAAAAAAACCCGCGGCCGGGGGGGACCGCGGGCTTAAAGCCGTGACGCCTTAGGGGGGTAGGAGGGATGACGTCACGATCAGAGAACTATTCACTGTCTCACAGTAGCTGGTTTTGCCAGCTTAGGACATTTGTTCTTCACCGGATCGTGAACCATCCCTTTTGAATGAGGATCGCATTTTGTTAAAATTTTATGGAAGCTTTTTTTGGGGCCAGAAGTCAGGCCCCTTGCGCAGTGGCGTTCGGCATTGATTCCGTGAAGCATCTGTTTCTGGGCAAGAGGCCTTTGAAAACGTTGCTGCGGAAAAGTTGCTGGGAATGCGAGCGCGACTATTTCCAACTCAACTGGAACGGTGACAGTCCTATAGTCGTGGATTCAGGTGCTGTTGACACCTTTTTTGGACCGCCATAATAAACGGAACCACTGACACCCTTTAGTGCGAGACTAGCATCTTTACGCCAAGCAATCCTGGCATTCTCGTAGGCCAGCTTGCCATCGATCCACAATTTGAAAGTGCCGTCATTTTCATCGGGCGTATTTAGGGTGATCTGTTGATCGATCCAAACCCATCTCCCTTTGGCAATGTCAAATTGTTTGCGTTTCAAAATCGTTGGATTACTGATTCTATTGTTGGGAATCTGTGCGTGCAATTCGATCTGACCTTTGGTGTTCCACAAGGCATGAATTGCAAATCCGTTGTTTCCGTCAGAGTCTTCTTCAAGGTGGATATTACCGGCAAATATTCCCGGTAGAACACCACCCTTGCCCGGCTTGAAATC
>JAJRZC010000201.1 GCA_024275435.1 Alphaproteobacteria bacterium | reverse complement strand
GGCGGTGGGTTTGCCGTTGGTGGTGCCAGTGATGGCGCGCGATTGGATGGTATGGAAACGCAGATTAGTGCTCTTTCCGCGCAGGTGGCGCAGCTGGCCCAGCAAATGCGTAATTTGAAAGCGGGGGGTGTGCGCCGTGGTGCGATTGAAGGGGGTGCTTATCCTCAACACCCCATCCAACCTGTCCAACCTGTCCAACCTGTCCAACCCATCCAACCTGTTTCGCCCGGTGCTCCTTCGGGTTTATCTCCGCTCGGTCAAGGTGGTGAGACTGGAGCGATTAGCGGGTTTGGCTCGACGACGGTTCAAGCTCCAGGGACAGAACGTGCAGATCCTATTGAAGGTTACTTGCAAGAATCAAATGGGGGGCAGCAGCTGGCAGCGCTGGAACAGGCTAATGAGCCAAGTCGTTCTGACCCCAAGAAGCTTTATGAAACGGCTTACGGATATTTGCTGCAACAACAATATGGCTCTGCCAAAACTGCTTTTCAGGATTTCCTGAAGACACATCCCAATGACCCGCTGGCAGGTAATGCGCAATATTGGTTGGGGGAATCTTATTACGTTCAGGGGCAATATAAATCCGCTGCCAGTGCTTTTTTGAAGGGATATTAAACCTACTCGAAAAGCAATAAGGCGCCTGATAGTCTTTTGAAGCTGGCCATGTCACTTGAACGTCTCGGGCAAAAAGATGCTGCTTGCTCCTCTTTGGCGGAGCTTAGAAGCCGATTTCCAAGAGCGCCTGTGCATGTGAAAAAACGTGCTGACAGTGAACGCAAGAGAGTTGGCTGTTAGGTTTTTTATTGAACCTTGTCTGTTCACTCCTTGTTTTCTTGATGCCGTGAGACATTCTTCGTGTGGTTGACCGCGCGGAAATTGTTCCGGTGAACTAAGTGGTTGTGAGCCCAAGGGTGACGCTCATATGGATCGTGCCATTCTGGACGATGAACTATCGCAAATTTTTGATTTCTCAGATGCTCCCGAGCTGATTGTTCTTGCTGTCTCAGGTGGTGGCGACAGCATGGCGATGATGCATCTGTTTGCCCGCTATCGACATCTTTGCGGTGATGGATCTGCTTTGTCCGCGAGCCAGGTGATTGTTGCGTGTGTGGATCATGGTCTGCGAGAGGGTTCAGGGGAGGAAGCGCAGTTTGTTGCTCAACAAGCGGTTAAATTGGGGTTTGAGTATGAGATCCTGCCTTGGGTGGGAGAAAAGCCGACGAGCGGACTCCAACAAGCGGCTCGTGAGGAGCGTTATGGACTGTTGTTTTCACTTTGTGAAAGGCGCGGATTGCCAGCGGCCATTATGGTTGCTCATCACCTTGATGATCAGGCGGAGACACTGTTGATGCGTCTTGCCAGAGGAAGTGGTCTTGTCGGGCTTACTGGAATGAAGCGCGAAGACTCATCGCGGCTTTGGGGGGAGGTGACCATTTGGCGACCTTTTCTTCATATCGAGAAAGCCCGGCTTTTAGCGAGCTTGCGCCGCGATGGCGTTTGGTGGCTCAATGACCCGAGTAATGAAAATGAGGACTTTGAGCGCGTTAGAATTCGTAACGCGCATAAGGAACGCGCCACTTTGGGTTTGTCGGATAAAGCTGTGGCGCGATCGGCGCGACGGTTGCTCAGGGCAAATGCGGCTCTTGATGAAATCAGCGCGCGTGCTTTTGAGCAAAATGTTTCTCGGCTCGGAGGGGCTTATTGTGAAATCCCTGTAGGGTTTGTTTTGAGCGCACCGGAAGAAATCATTTTGCGGGTTGTCTCCAAGACGATTTCATTCGTCACTTCCTGCAAATCTCCACCGAATCTTTCGAAGCTTGAAAACGTGGTTACAGCCCTCACGTTGGCTGCTCGTTCTGGGGTGTTACCCAGCATCTGGACGTTGGGAGGGTGTGTCATCGTTCTGGATGGGGCTGATGGAAGGTGTCGTGAAGGGGGGGGAGAGTCGTCCCCAACCATCAGTTTTTTTTATGAGCCGGGGCGAGCGGAGTTGTCGCAGGCTGTTCTCATGCCGGGTCAGGGGCGGGTTTGGGGTGATCGCTTTCATTGTTCACTGTCAAGTGAGGCTACAACATCGTTGACCATCAAGGCCTTGGATGGGGAAATTTTGAGTGATTTGCGAAAAGAAGCTGATGTCAGCTCATGGCGACCCGTCCGGGCCTTAAAAACCCTCCCTTCATTTTGGGACGGTGATCGTCTGATTTTTGTGCCACATCTGGACTACTGTGTATGCGGATGGAGCGAACCACTACCAGATATTGAGCATATCGCCGTGATTTAAACTTTTACTTGGGGTTTTTGTAGTTCTTTGCTCCATTTCACGGGTTTTGTGAAAAACTTGTAGAATTTCAAATTTCTTCAGTGAATGGGACTGCCCTCGGCATGGTGTATGCATAACTTAGATAGGGTAACGATCTTGGCAAAGTGACCCGGCATGCCTATGTTCTTGTGATCATCCCCTTTCCTGCTTATCAGGCGTGAAGCATAGATGTTTCGCACGGGCGATTAATATATGGTGGACCCGCAATTCAGGTCGTGGGTGTCCGTTTTAAAGACTTTACATCGGCGGGTTGATGAGGCCCATGAGGAAAGAGCATGAACGCAAATTTACAGAAGTTGGCAATTTGGGTCGCAATACTTGTCTTGCTGGCTTCTTTGTTCAATCTGTTCAACAACCCGGCACAGCATAAACCCGATAACGAAATTTCGTATTCCGAGTTTTTAACAGCTGTGGAATCGAAGAATGTTGCCGAAGCGAAGCTGGCTGGCAGAAAGATTACCGGCAAACTCACAACAGGAGATCAGGAGTTTTCGACATTTGCTCCAGATGATCCTGGTCTCGTTGAGATGTTGAGAAAAAATAATGTGAAGTTCAAAGTTGCACCAAGTGACGAGGATGTTCCTTCTGTCCTTAGTGTGCTGTTGAATTGGTTCCCGATGCTTCTGTTGATTGCTGTGTGGATTTTCTTCATGCGTCAGATGCAATCGGGTTCGGGCCGTGCGATGGGTTTTGGAAAGTCGCGTGCGAAACTCCTGACAGAACGTCATGGTCGTGTGACGTTTGAAGATGTGGCCGGTGTTGATGAAGCCAAGGCGGAGTTAGAGGAGATCGTTGAATTTTTGCGTGACCCTCAAAAGTTCCAGCGGCTTGGTGCGCGCATTCCTCGTGGTGCACTTTTGGTTGGTCCACCGGGAACGGGTAAGACCTTAATTGCTCGCGCTGTGGCCGGCGAAGCTAACGTTCCGTTTTTCACAATTTCCGGCTCTGACTTTGTTGAAATGTTTGTGGGCGTGGGTGCTTCTCGTGTGCGTGACATGTTCGAACAGGCAAAGAAGAATGCGCCCTGCATTATCTTTATCGACGAAATTGATGCGGTCGGGCGTCATCGTGGTGCTGGCCTGGGCGGTGGTAATGATGAGCGCGAACAGACTTTGAATCAATTGCTTGTGGAGATGGATGGTTTCGAGGCGACTGAAGGCGTCATTGTTATTTCGGCAACGAACCGTCCGGATGTTTTGGACCCTGCTTTGCTGCGTCCTGGTCGTTTTGACCGACAGATTACAGTGCCAAACCCTGATGTGAAGGGTCGTGAAAAAATTCTAAAGGTTCACATGCGGAAGGTTCCTATAGCACCTGATGTTGATCCACATATCATCGCACGGGGAACCCCCGGGTTTTCGGGTGCCGATTTGGCAAACCTGATCAATGAAGCTGCTCTTCTGGCTGCGCGCCGTAACAAACGGCTTGTGACTCAAACGGAGTTTGAGGATTCCAAAGACAAGGTGATGATGGGTGCTGAACGACGTTCAATGGCCATGACTGAAGAAGAAAAGCTCGCTACAGCTTATCACGAATCTGGGCATGCGATTGTTAACCTGATTGAGCCTGGCAATGATCCGCTTCACAAGGTTACCATCATTCCACGAGGGCGCGCCCTTGGTGTCACGATGAGTTTGCCGGAACGCGACAAGTTGAGCTATTCGAAGGAATGGTGCACTGGAAAAATTGCCATGGCGTTTGGCGGACGTGTCGCCGAGCAGATCATCTATGGCAAAGATCACCTGAATACCGGTGCAGCCAGTGACATTCAGCAAGCTACGAGCATTGCCCGTCGTATGGTTACAGAATGGGGAATGAGTGAGAAGCTTGGTCCGCTTCTCTATAATGAAAACTCACAAGAGGTTTTTCTTGGTCATTCTGTAACGCAACAGAAGAATATGTCTGAAGCGACGGCTGAGATGATTGACGCAGAAGTTCGCCGTATCGTCACGGAGGGTGAAAAGAGAGCCTGGGCAATCCTACTTGATCACAAAGAGCAACTTGAAGCTTTTACGCAGGCTCTTATGGAATACGAGACGATCAGCGGCGAAGAGTGTGAGGCTTTGATGCGTGGCGAGAAGATTTCTCGTCCAAGCGATGGCTCGAGTGAGGGACCGCACGATTCGGCAGTTCCTGCAGCGGGACAGCGTGAATCCTCCAAGCGTGAAGAGCCGGACCCCGATACGGGTGGAATGGAGCCGCAACCTTCATAACGCTCCCTTTAGATTGGAACTAAAAAGCTCCAGCAAGGATATTGCGCAGGTTTATGATCTTGGCCAGTTATCATTGGATCACCTGTCGCACTCAGTGCTGGGGCTTTCTTTTGTGTCCGTGACCCTCTAAGGCTTCTTGTTTACAGGGTTGTCATGATCCAAAATATTGGAGCATCTGGACCCTGGCACCGCCTTTGTTGAAATCTTGATAAGAGCTTTTTGGAAAATGCGCCGATCCATTTATCTGCGCCCTATCGGGTTTGTGCCGCGTCCTGCCGGTGAGGATTTGGATGAAACTTCTATGGGCGTTTCATTGGCCGGCTCGAACCTTGCCTTCACTGGGTTGGAAGTCATTGAGCGGTACGGTAAATCTGTCGAGCGTCAGTGCATAGCTTTGTCGGAATTTTTTGAGCGGGATTGGGGGCGTCATACGATGCCGGCTTCTGATCTTCTGGAAGCGATGAGAGAGCCGCGCGGGCGTCTTAAGGGGGTGTCGCTGGACCGGCCCCGAATCATGGGGATCGTAAACGTTACCCCGGACAGTTTTTCGGATGGTGGGAAGCTTGGATCGGTTCAAGCTGCTGTGGCGCATGCCTTGGAACTTGAGGCAATGGGTGCGGATATCCTTGATATTGGTGGTGAGTCTACGCGCCCGGGCGCTGCTCTTGTGCCGGTTGAGGAAGAGTTGTCGCGCGTGTTGCCGGTTCTAAAGGCACTGCGTGAAAAGACCGATGCGCTGATTTCCATTGATACGCGAAAAGCTCCAGTTATGGCGGCAGCGGCGGAAGCGGGCGTGGATATTATCAATGATGTCTCGGCGTTGACGTTTGATCCCGATGCTTTGAAAGTTGCTGCCGAGACGCGCTTGCCGGTGATGCTGATGCATGCTCAGGGGGATCCTGAGACGATGAATGATGAGCCAGTCTATCAAGATGTTGTGCTCGATGTTTTTGATTTCCTAGAAAAGCGCATTTTTGCCTGTGAAGCTGCCGGGATTCCCAAATCACGTATTATTGCTGATCCTGGAATCGGGTTTGGCAAACATCTCCATCATAATATTGCCGTGCTGGCATCTATGAGTTTGTATCATGGACTTGGGGTGCCGTTGCTGCTGGGGGCGAGCCGGAAAAAACTTATCGGTCAGTTGTGCAATGTTGAACTCGCTACTGAGCGTGTGCCTGGCTCCATCGCGGCAGCTCTGTCTTCAATTTCGCAGGGCGTGCAAATTGTGCGTGTGCATGATGTTTCAGAGACCAAGCAGGCAATCTGTGTTTGGCAGGCGGCGCTGTTTGGAGATGAAGATGCGGTTATCTGATTTTAAAGTTAGTCTGCATTAAATGAGTGAGGGGGTGTGCATGATTGAGGTTACTGGTGTCGTAACGCGTGCGCACTACATGGACTTTACGCGCATTGCCAATGCACACGTGAAACCGCGTTTGAGTTTCATGGGGCGATGGGGTGGTTTGGTCGCAATTGCGATTGCAGGTATCTTTCTTGGTATTCTTAGTTTTGGTACTCCAGCACCGGTTGGTGAAGGAATTTTACTTAGTGGACTTCAATTGAGCATGGTTGGCCTTTGGGCCGGAATACTCACAACATTTGCTGGTGTTCATTTCTATCAGTCGAGTTACTTTAAGAAGTTTCTTAGTGGTGATGGACATGTTCTTGGATTGCGAACGTTCAAGCTGACAGATGATGAGTTGATTGTTCGCGGTGCTCATTTTGAAAGCCGCGTTCGGTGGGATGGTTTTCTTTCTGTCAGTGCCCATAAGTCGTTGGTGGCAGTATGGCTTGACCCCGGTGTTGCGTATCTGATCCCGCGAGAAGCGATAGGTGATGATATTGCCGTGGGTCATTTGATTGAATTTATCAAAGGGCGCATTCCCCGCAAAGTATAGTGCTTGGACGTTGTTCTAGCTGGCAGCGGCGCGACGGTCTGCGAGGCGTTGTTTTGCGCCGCGCACGATGGCTTTGCGCAATCCGGGTGCATCTTTCACACTGAGCTCAACTCCAAGATGCTGGGCGTTTGCCAGTTCTCGCAGGTGGTCGGTGCTCTTTATTTCCTTTAAGCGCTGCATCAGGGCATCGGCGCCTGCACGGGCCAGAATCACAATGGCACTAAAAGCGAACGGATCGAAGGCTGGTTCTTGATCGGCGCTTTGTTGTGTTGATGACTGGGCAGGGTGTGTGTCAGCCTCACCCATTGTATCGGGTTGTTGGTCTTCAAGATGCTCCGCTGACCAAGGGGCTCCTGCCTCGGTGTTTGAGATGTCGGTGATTGGATCCTCATGGAAACTTGAAGTTTCACTTTGAGGTGGGGTGGTGGGTCGAGAGGTTTTCTTTTTTGCTTCGCTACGCGTTTTTTTGTCTTTTCGAGATCTTTTCGAAGCGGTTTGAGGCACGTGTTCAGGTCTGGAACGGACCGTGAGGTCACTGTTCCATACAAGCATTCGATTGATGTGACGCTCGCAAACGTCTGCGAGGCGATCGGCGAGTTCATCACTGACGCCGGCTTCGCCACGGAAGATCGAGCGGAAAAATGTCCGCATGCGTTCGCCAGGCCAGAGTTGCGTGGGTCGCGCCATAAGTGATGCCGTTCCTTTTATTCTGGCATGCCTTGGAGATATTGTGCCTCAAGGTATGCGTTGTGTTCTCGCTTCAAGTCTTAAGTACTGAGAATCGGTGATATTTCAGTATACAGTCGGTGAAGGTGCTCTGTCGCGTCGCCATATTTGTCACCGATGGTTTTTCGTGTCGGTTCCCAGTCAAATGCATTTGCTATGCCATCCAAATGCGGCATCTGGGTTTCCATAAGTGGGTGAAAAAGCTCAATTTCCTCAATGAGGAGTCTTTCACGGCCATTACCCTTCCTGACATAGTTGGCAAGGCAAGTATAGCGTCGCTTTTCTATGGGAATTTCTTCTAACCCATTGATATGTATTTGGTTTTCTATGATCATGGCAACCCGGTCCACCGCCAGCCGGGAGACGAAGTCCGGCCGGAAGGGGACCAAAACCTTGTCGGCGATTTTTAGGGCTGACAAGGCTGCAAATGACAAGCCGGGCGGACAATCGAGAATAATGACATCGAAATCCATTTCAAAACGACGCAGCAGCTTTTCAAGGCGGTTTTTAACCCGATTGGCGACAACATCGGGGTCCCTGGACTGGCGTGCTTCTTTGACAAACAACTCGCCTTGCACGTCTTCCAGTAAAAGAGAACCGGGTAATAGCGAAAGAACCGGCGGTTTGCCGTTATCATCGGCGACATCGCCGGCTGCATGCTCGAGATAATCGCGCGCGGGCTGGGCTGACTCGTCGAACATGTCGAACAGGTAGTCGGCAATGGTTTTATAAGCCTTGCGGGCTTCGTTCCAGCCCTGTCCGCCCAGCAGGATCAAGGAAGCATTGCACTGAGAATCCAGGTCCATCAGTAAAACGCGCTTGTTTCCCCATACGGATAAAGCGTGAGCGAGCATTACGGACGTGGTGGACTTACCGACGCCGCCTTTACGGTTGGCAACAGCTAAAAAGACTGCCATTTCATCCTCTTGAATGTACAAAAAACACAGCTGGGCACGAGTTGGGCCCAGCTTCAGAATTATTGATGACACAATGAGACGATTCTCGCCTCAGCGACAGCCGGTAGGGAAAAGCTTTGTGATGGCTGAACTGTGAATTGATCGAATCAGGTTTGGATCGCGGCGATTAGAGAGCACTTGGTTTGTGTTTTCATGTGGGCGGATATGTCTTGTGGGGATTTGCTTGAAAGTTTGCTTCTTTGCGCTTTTGAGACTTCTGAAATGTGGATCTACAGGGACGTTATTGTTCGAGATATGCACAACACTGCCGTGAAGTTGCTGGTTGGCTGCACGTTGGGGATGTAAGTTTTGCACATGGTTTGTGATGTGCAACACGTACTGTTCCGGGTGATATTGTCGTTACATATGGGGTCTTGATTCGGTCGGGTCTTCCAAGGGTGCCGATTGATGGGGCATTCTTGGATTTGAGTGAAGGGGCGGACATGTCACGGAAATTTTTTGGAACGGATGGAATACGTGGCCGTGCCAATCGTCATCCAATGACATCCGAGGTCGCTTTGAAAGTTGGCATGGCGGCCGGTAAGATTTTCCAAAATGGAAATCATGCACATCGTCATCGCGTTGTGATCGGTAAGGATACCCGACTGTCGGGCTATATGCTGGAAGCGGCGTTGATGTCGGGTTTTACATCTGTGGGAATGGATGTGTTCCTGCTTGGACCAATGCCAACACCGGCTGTTGCGATGCTTACCCGCTCATTGCGGGCGGATTTGGGTGTCATGATTTCCGCGTCGCACAATCGTTATGATGATAATGGGATCAAGCTTTTCGATTCTCACGGCTATAAATTGTCGGATGAGATGGAAGTTCAGATCGAGACCTTAATTGGATCTGACAGCGCTGGAATGCTTACGGAACCTCATAACATCGGCCGAGCAACCCGTGTGGAAAGTGCTCAAGAGCGTTACATCGAATTTGCCAAGCGCACACTGCCGCGTGATTTGAGATTAGATGGTCTGCGGATTGTGATCGATTGCGCCAATGGTGCTGGTTACAAAGTGGCGCCTGAGGCTTTATGGGAACTGGGTGCCGAGGTTGTTAAAATCGGGATAGAACCCGATGGCAGCAATATCAACGAAAGTTGTGGATCGACTTCGCCGGAATCCTTGATCGAGAAAGTTCTCGAGGTGCGTGCCGACATTGGTATTGCGCTTGATGGTGATGCGGATCGTGTGGTGATCGTCGATGAAACCGGGCATATTGTTGATGGTGATCAGCTTATGGCTGTGATTGCCGAGAGTTGGCAACGACAGGAGAAGCTGACGGCCGGTGGAATCGTGGCAACGGTTATGAGTAACCTCGGGCTGGAGCGCTATCTTGAGGGACAGGGCCTGTCATTGGTGAGAACACCTGTTGGCGACAGGTATGTTGTCGAGCATATGCGCAAGCATGGCTTTAACGTTGGTGGAGAGCAGTCGGGTCATATTGTACTGTCTGATTTTATTACGACAGGTGATGGGCTTGTGTCTGCGCTGCAGATTCTTGCTGTTGTTGTTGCTGAGAACAAGCCGGTTTCTGAGGTCTGTAAGCGGTTTGAACCACTGCCTCAGATTTTGAAGAACGTACGTTATTCCAGTGGCAAACCTCTTGATAACAAAAAAGTTCGCCAAGCTATCAAGGATGCCAAGGGTCAGCTTGGCACGGCCGGCCGGCTGGTTATCCGGCCTTCAGGAACAGAATCGCTTATTCGCGTGATGGCGGAGGGCGATGATGAGAAACTCGTCGCTCAGGTGGTATCAGAAGTTTGTGATGCCGTGCGTTCTGTGGCTGAAGTTACGGTCTGATCAAAGAGTTTGTTTCTGTTTTTTCAATTCTCGTCGTCAACCGCTTGCGCCTTGCGGGTTTTCTTTGGAAGTCCTCTTGTTGCGTTAATTTTCCCCAATTCGTTACCAAATCCTTACCAAGGATCGTTGCTCTCATCGAACTTTGTTTCGTTTTGAGACGCCGATTAAGTGTCCTTTAAGGCTTAGTGCTCATAGTCCAAATATGAATTGGGATTTGTTTCGCGTTTTTGAGTGTCGGTGGCCCTGCCGACAGGACTTTGAGAGGGACACGAAATGAAGACGAATTGGTGCGCCATGTTTGCTGGTGCTACGTTGCTCGCGCTAAGCGCCCCGGCTTCGACGCAAGCCGCCGATTTGTATGGCGGGAGCATGAAGGACAGCTATATACCGCCACCGATGATGTCGGCGGCCCCTTCCTGGTACTTCCGTCTTGATGGCGGATATTCAGCCTATGATGCACCGGTTATGGTGGAAGATGGGGTGGATACGTTAAGCCAGACAAGCATTAACGGAAGTTGGAGCCTCAGCGGCGGTGTCGGTAGATATTTCAGCGAGAATATTCGCGGTGATCTCACTTATGAGTATCGATTCGAGGCGAATGCCAAAGGCAGTCAACTTAACCCGAATGCCGATGTGCCGGGTACACGTGAGTTTGGTCTGAACTCCCATCTGTTCCTTGCCAATCTGTATTACGATTTCAATAACCGCTCGCGTTTTACACCCTACCTTGGTGTTGGTTTGGGCTTTGCTCGCCATACGACAAGTGAAGGCACTATTACCAACTGTAATTGCACCGGAACAATCGACGGGGAAACCGTGACGGATGTTGCCGGCGCACTGATGGCGGGTTTTTCCGTCGCGCTGCGGGATCGTCTGAAATTAGATGCGGGCTATCGCTTCCTCTATATGGGTGAGGCAACAACAGGTCCGTTGAGAGCTGTTTTTGACGGTAATAACTTTACGGCGAACGACCCAACGATTGAGAATATTCATGCTCATGAAATCCGCTTCGGACTTCGCTACGACTTCCGTTAATTTTCAGAACCTGCGGGCTTATTGAAATTACGAACGAAAATAAAGACAGGCCGTAAAGTTCATCAAGGCCTGTCTTGAAGACGCTGCCCCAAGTGGCAAATGTTCGCGGTCGCATTTATGATCGTCTCTTTTTCTAGGTTCTGTTTCGCGTTTTTGGAAGTCTGCGTTTTACCCAAACCACTTTTAGGGATGTTGATCAAAGACCGAGGGCCTTGGCCTAAAAAGGGGAATTCGGATCAGAATGATCCAAGACTCCGGTGTGACTGGTGAAATGCCATTGCGCCATCTGGAAGAGAGATCGACGACCATGAAACTCAAAGCGCTCAGCCTTTCGCTCGGTCTTGTGTTGCTGGTAATGAACCAAGTGTCAGCACACGCCGCCGACTGGAACTACGGTGCCGGAGGCCTCAAAGATGGCAGTTACGCTGCCTCGGTGGCCGTTCCGGCTCCTGCTCCGATACCTGTTTATCATGCTGATTATTATTTTAGAGCCGATGCGGGCTTGGGCATGGGTGATAAACCAACCTCGACGCAACGTGGTCTGGTTTTCGGAACTGACAGCGATACAGGCCCGTTCGGGGTTCAGGCTCCCTGGTTTGACAACGACTTTGAGTCTTTTGTCACTTTAGGTGTGGGAGCGGGTGTTTACTGGAATAATAATTTTCGGACGGATATTACGGCTGAAACACGTTCCCAGGGACGGGTGAAAATCAACGGTGTCTATAATTATCAGGTCACGAACGGGGGTAATACGACCAACGTTCAAGGTACGGTTCGTGATGAGACAACACTGCGCGGTGGTATTTTTCTCGCAAACGCCTACTATGATTTTGATCGGTTTGTTGGGTATTCATCATTTCGACCCTATGTGGGCCTTGGTGTCGGGTTTGCCTGGAATGAATTGAAACGCAATCATTCAACAACGGAGTTGGCATGTACGCCGGCCCCATGTACTCCGGTTGCGGTACGTGCAACCACTACTGAACAGGACAAAACGCATACTGTTACAATGGCCGCCGCGGTAACGACGGGCTTTACCTATAAAATTAGCCACAACACCGCATTGGATATGAACTACCGGTTCCTGTATATTGATGGAACTCGATCGGGCCTGGGTATAAACGGGGCTACTTTTGGTGGTGGTTCTGTTGTTGAGATCGGTGAATCCTACCAACACCAGATTCGCGCGGGCATTCGTTACGATATCAACTAAGGTCTCTTGAAGGCTTTGCGACGGCTATTTGCGGACGGGCCGTTGAAGAAGAGAGCGGGTCTTAACAGGGCCCGCTCTTTTTTCATTTCAGTGTCGGGAGCAGGCTTGTTTAGGCAGCTGCGACGCGGCCGTGGAATGCTTGCAATGCGTCCTCGACATTTTCTGTCGCAAGGATGCGGTTAGGATCTACGGGACCGGGGAATAAGATTTGCCCTGGTTCCACATGCTTAAAGCCAAAGCGTTTGTAATAGGGTTCATCGCCGACAAGTATCACCAGCTTTACGCCGGCCTGTTTGGCACATAGCAGACCCTGCTCCATCAATTGGGCTCCAAGACCTTTGTTGCTTGCATCCGGGTCAACGACAAATGGTCCGAGAAGGAGAGCACCTGGCGTTTCTCCAATGGTGATCTGGGTAAAATTTATAGCTGCTATGATCTTATCATCCTGCAATCCGACATGGTCAAAGGTTGAAAGATTGGGGGCTCCCTCGCGTACACGATAGGCACTACGCGTGAACCTTCCAGGTCCGAATACGCGTGCATGCAGGTTGGCTATGCCTGCGAGATCATCGTTCGTGGCTTTTCGAATATTGCGTGATGATAACATCAAAGAATCCTGGATCACTATTGTGCACTTCTCATAAATTTGTCTCACCACATTGCATCTTGGGCGTGGCCTTGGAATATTTCTCCAAGTCTACGTCGGGCTGCTTCTTGGATGTCTGAGGGAAGTTTGTCGAGATCATAGAAACGATGCTCTGCTATTTCCCGGTTTGGTTTCGGAATTACTGGCTGGCTCCAATTTCGGATGAGATAGAGTGCGATATGATCGGAAGGGAAAGAAGAGAAGTTGCCGTATATCCCTAATAATTCAGGTTCGCCAGAGGGTATAATGCCCGCTTCTTCTCTAATTTCACGGATTAATGCTGTTTTGACCGTTTCGTTCGCCTCCACTCCTCCGCCAGGGAAATGCCAACCGGGGCGATAGGTATGGCGCACAAGCAGGACCCGGTTGTTTTGGTCTATGATGACGGCTTGTGCGCCCATGGTCAGGCTACGTGTTCGCCGCCAATACCATTGCAGGACCCGCACGATCAGTGATTTTCTTGGCACCTCGTCAGCTCCTCAATATTGCTTCATTGTCCGCCGGGTTGTTTTGGGCCCTAGCCGTTAAGAATTGTTGTTTATGATATAGAGGGTGTAGGAAATTGCGTGCGTTTGTCTCAATATGATGACATGTGGCGTTTTCTCATTGCCGGGCAGGACCAAACGCGTGAAGACAAAAATTGAGCGGATTACGCTCGCACACGTATCCGATGTACACCTTTCTCCCGTTTGCGGTTTTTGGCCGGTACATTGGAATGCAAAACGTTTGCTGGGGTTTGCAAATTGGCACTTCAGCCGGGTCAGGGTGCATCAACGCCGCGTGGTAGAGGCCCTGATGCGCGATGTGATGGAACATGCTCCCGACCATATTGTCGTTACCGGTGATTTGGCAAATTTGGGTTTGCCAGCGGAACATGAAGCGGCTGCGCATTGGTTGGCCTCGTTGGGGGCGGCCCAAGACGTGACGGTTATACCTGGCAACCACGACATCTATGTGGATATGAAAAGAGATATCGGTGTGGCGCGGTGGGTGGCGAATATGTCGTCGAATGATGCTGGGGCTTCGCTTATGTCTGTGGCGAAAAGCGCTGAAGCTTTTAGCGATATTTCAGGTAAGGGAAGTTTTCACAAAACAAAAAAAGTCAAACGGGCTCCTTCAGGCTTGGCGTTTCCTTTCTGTCGGGTGATAGGTCCGCTGGCGCTTATTGCTGTCAATTCTGCAGTTCCCACGCAACCGTTTTATGCCACTGGTTTGATTGGTGCTTCTCAAAGGGCGTTGCTGGCTCGAGCGCTCGAACGTGCGCGGGAGCTGGATCTTGTGCGCGTCGTTCTAATTCACCATCCGCCGTTGCCGGGGCAGGCGCCTCCCAGGCGTGCGTTGCGTGATGCCGCTGAGCTGCAACAAATCCTGAAGGAGAAGGGAGCTGAACTTGTTTTGCATGGTCATAATCATCGTGACAGTTTGGAATGGGTTAAGGGGCCATTAGATTCCATTCCTGTTATTGGTGTTGCTTCGGCGTCGGCGGCAAGGGCGCATCATAAGGAGCCAATGGCACGCTACAATATTATCCGCGTTGTTCGGTGGAACAGTAATGTGAGATTTGACATTACGCGCCGTGGTACCAAGAAACGTGGCGAACCGATGCGTGATATCGCTTTGCAATCATTTGAATTGCGTATGTCATGATTTTAGTTTGGCAGCATACCTGCCGAGATTTTTTTGAAATATTTATGAGGAGTTATGGGTGTGAAAAGGCCCACTAACAGACACACCAGCGTTATCCATAAAAAGGAGGATCAACTCTCAACTGATAGCCGGCTGCGCTCTCTTATCTTCGTCGCTGTTTGTTTCGTTTTGTTGTTGTTGGGTGGTGTCATGTTGTTCTGGACGACAAATGACAATGCCAGCTCGCCAGCGAATGAGGTGACAGGTGAGGTTGAGATCCAACCTGACTTTCAACCCGAGTTGCAGCGTAATAAAGAAGTTTCGGTTGGAACGGGGAAGGAGGCAAATGCACCTGGGCGTGAAGATCGACCTGCTGCAGTGAATGCCGGATCTGGAAAGAAGATTGAAAACAACATGGGACGGGGCCCGCTCGGGGAAACGGTCGATGAGGATTCAAAAAGACAGTGGAGGGAGGAACCGTCCAAGGGAACTCCTGATTCTTTGGAGGGTCTGTTCCCGCGCGATATTAATGATGAGATGCCGGAGGGAACCTGGCCTCGAGGGGGCTTGTTGAGCTTGCCCAGCGTTAAACCTCCGTTTGAGTGGCAAAGACTTGACCACTCTAAAACTCTAACACGCATTGCTGTTGGGTCGTGTTTGTCTCAGTTGTTGCCGCAGCCGATCTGGGATGACGTATTGGACCTCAGGCCGCTTCCGGATTTGTTCTTGATGATTGGAGATAATGTCTACGGAGATATTAAGAGTTCCGATTTCAGCGAATTGATTGAAGCTTACCGGATGCAGGGGCGGCATCATGGCTTTTCTAAAGCGGGTCGCAGTTTTCCGTTTCTTGCGATGTGGGATGATCATGATTTTGGTTGTAACGATGCGGGTGAGGAGTTCCCTCACAAGGCTGCTGCAGCTAAATTCTTCTCCGATTTTTGGCAGATCGATACGGGGCGCGCTGCTGGTGAAGGGATCTATTATTCCAGAATGATCGGACCACCGGGACAGCGTGTTCATATTATTATGCTGGATACGCGATCATTTCGTTCCGCTTTGACATTGATGAACTCCCGGCTTCCCTATTGGGGAAAATATCAGCCTGAATTTGATCCTGAGCGTACAATGCTTGGGGATCGTCAATGGTCCTGGTTTGAAGATGAGGTGAAGCGCTCGGCTGAGTTGCGCCTCATTGTGTCTTCAGTGCAGGTTTTGGCCGGGGGGCATGGTTTTGAGCGTTGGGGTAACTTACCACGCGAGCTCGATCGATTGTTAAAGATGTTGTCTGTTTCCAATAACGTGCCGACGATTGTTTTGTCGGGAGATCGTCATATGGGAGCGTTTTACCGGGTGCAGCTTTCAAATAGTCGCGCACTTTTGGAAGTCACAACAAGTTCCCTCAACCGTTCTTATGGTCCTTCCAAAGATGTTATCGGCCCGGAACTTGTAAGTCCGTTCTTTCATCGGGAAAACTTTGCTCTGCTTGATATTGATTGGGAAAGAAAATCCTTGAAACTCTCGTTGCGCGGCCTGCAAGGGGAAATTTTTCATGTGATAAATACGCCGTTTTCCCGTCTTGAGGGGCGCCAAGGAATTTTGAGCCGTGATGCGAGATAGCCGCACTTAAAGATGCGTTTTGTTCTGCGACCCAACTTGGCCATGATTACCCCCTTCACAGAAGTCTTATTTCAGGCGCGGGCACTCTTACTATGCTAAGAGGATCGTGAGGCTGTTGTCGTTTATGGGTTTCAAATTGCAGGCGGGTATTGGTGGTTTTTTTT
>JAJRZC010000200.1 GCA_024275435.1 Alphaproteobacteria bacterium | reverse complement strand
TTCATGTCGGAGTACGGCAAAAGGTATCCCGATTTTTTCAAGCTAAGAAACTCGCGAGGGTTTGATGAGTGATTTCATACAAGAAATGTATATCGAACTTGATAACGCGCGGGCCAAGTTCCCGGCTTATCATAGCTACCACGAAGCCTATATGGCGGGCCACTCTTGATTTGGAGTTGAAATGAGCTATTCGGCATTTATTGATAACAAGTTATCCAAGTTCGAGTCGGTTGGGTTCGATGTGGAAATCAACAGCGAGTTCCTGTTTGATTTTCAAGCTGCACTGGTTCGTTGGGCGGTTAGTGTTGGGCGATGTGCATTGTTCGCTGATACCGGACTCGGAAAGACCCGCATGCAGCTCGCGTGGGCGAATAATATCATCAGGAAGCACGGCGGCGCTGTTCTCATACTGTCGCCACTTGCTGTGGCCGAACAGACCCGACTTGAGGGTGAGGTCATGGGTATAGATGTTACTCACGTTCGCGAGACTCAGGCGATAGAGGGTATTTGCATCACCAATTATGAGCGTGTCCACAAGTTTGATTGTTCAAATCTGTCTGGCGTGATTTTGGATGAATCCAGTATAATAAAACATCACGATGCAAAAACCTTTTCTTTATTGGCATCCATATTCAGGAACACGCCGTATAAGTTATGCGCCACGGCAACGCCAGCCCCTAACGACTGGACTGAACTTGGCACCCATGCCGAGTTTCTCGGTGTCTGTTCTCGCACTGAAATGTTATCCGAGTTCTTTATCCATGACGCGGCCAAGACACAGGATTGGCGATTAAAGGGTCATGCGCGCTCGGACTTTTGGCGGTGGGTATCGTCGTGGGCATCGGTTGTCAGGAATCCTGCGGATATTGGATTTGATGGCAGCCGCTATGAATTGCCGGCACTGACAATCAATCACCATGTTGTCAAAACAGAACAAGACCCAATCGAAGGCCAGTTATTTGCGCTTGAAGCGTCAACGCTATCGGAGCGACGAACGGCCCGCAGAAACTCAGTAAATGATCGCGTATCAAGATGTGCAGATATTGTCAATTCAACGAATACGCCGTGGGTAGTATGGTGCGAACTGAACAATGAATCCGAAATGCTTACAGCAGCTATTGATGGTGCGGTCGAGGTTCGCGGATCAATGACACTTGACCAAAAAGAGTCTGCGCTAATGGCGTTTCAGCGCGGCGAGTCGCGCGTCATTGTGACGAAACCAAAGATCGCCGGGTTTGGGTTAAACTGGCAACATTGCCACAAAATCGCGTTTGTTGGCGTAACCGACTCTTACGAAAGCTATTACCAGGCAATCCGTCGTTGCTGGCGGTTTGGTCAGGATAACCCGGTTGATGCTCATGTTTTTGCGTCTGACCTTGAGGGTGCGGTTGTCGCCAATCTTGGCAGAAAAGAATCCCAGTCATCTGAAATGGTGGCGGAGATGGCGGCTTATACAGCAAAGGCCATTCGGTCGATCGGACTTGGTTCCGCGACATCTACGAATTGTTACAAACCAGATAACGTTATTTCATTACCGGAGTTCATATGCGCTGCATAAACCAAAAAACATCTAAAAAATGGGCGATGTATCACGGCGATTGCATCGAGGTTTTGAAGGGGATACCGGACCAAAGTGTTGGCTATTCGATATTTTCGCCGCCATTCTCAAGCCTTTACACGTACAGCAACAGCCCGCGAGATATGGGGAACTGCCGGGACGATGCTGAGTTTTTCGAGCACTTCGGGTATCTCGTTGACGAATTGTTGCGGGTAATGAAACCGGGCCGGGACGTGTCATTTCACTGCATGCTGCTGCCTACATCAAAAGCGAAAGATGGCGTGATAGGAATACGAGATTTTCGCGGGGAACTGATTCGCGCTTTCGCATCAAAGGGATTCATTCACCACAGCGAGGCGGTTATATGGAAGGATCCAGTCACGGCCATGCAGCGAACGAAAGCACTTGGGCTGCTTCACAAGACCGTCAGAAACAACGCCAGCATGTCGCGGCAGGGAATACCAGACTACCTGATTACCATGCGCGCACCGGGCGATCCGGTCGATAAGGTCACGCACGACGATTACCCGGTCGAGAAATGGCAGCGCATCGCATCGCCAATTTGGGCGGACATCAATCCATCCGATACGCTTCAGTTCAGGAGCGCAAGAGAGCACGACGACGAGCGCCATATATGCCCGTTACAACTTGAGGTCATTCGACGTGGTATCGAGTTATGGACAAACCCAGGCGATATTGTGCTATCGCCGTTCGCCGGCATTGGGTCTGAGGGCGTTGTGGCAGTCGAAATGGAACGCAAGTTTATCGGCGTCGAACTGAAAGAGAGTTATTTCAATCAGGCGGTCGGGAATCTGACTCATGCAGACGCGCAAGGGGATATGTTTGATGTCGGCTAAATCAAAGTATCGAAACATGACGCCAGCGAAAGCTCAAGAGATACGCAAGATGTACTTTTGTGAGAAAAAGAAACAG
>JAJRZC010000199.1 GCA_024275435.1 Alphaproteobacteria bacterium | reverse complement strand
TGTGAAGTCGATAACTGTATTCTTGCTCATCTGGCATATCCTTTTCTCTTTGAGAACCGCGGCGTCCTAACAACGCCAGGATATGCCGCCCATCCGGGCCGTCACCAACTTTCGGCTATAACTCTCTTGTTACTCCCGCTTGGGCTGTTAGGACCGACCAAATTCAGATGGAAGTGCTAAATAATGCCCCCGATATTTTGCACTTTAGTGGCCGTGGCAATACGGGCGTACTTTGCTTCGAAGACAAAAATGGGAACTCTGCGATTGTTTCTGCTACTGCCATCGAAGGTTTGGTGAAATTGAGCAATTCGGTGGATTGCCTGGTACTCAATGCCTGCTATTCAGGTAGCGTTGCCCAGAAAGTTAAGCCTCATGTCAGAGCGGTTATTGGGTGCTCTGTATCAATTGGAGATGATGCCGCCATTTCATTTTCCAAAGCGTTTTATCGTGCCATTTCACACGGTAATCCTTACAAGCGGGCGTTTGAGCTCGCACTGAACGAATTACAACTCAATGGCTTTGAGGACGATGCAAAAATCTACACCTTCCTGGACGGCGGGAAGTAATAGGAAGTGCTAGTGCCTCCTCCGGAAGGGAGTGTTAGAAATTCCATGTAAGAACAGCTTGTGCAGCGAACACATGCTTTCCGCCCAAAAGGTCGGGTGGCCAGTCTTGCAAGCCCAGCCACCCTGCTCCTTATTCAGGAGCGTCGATCAGGTCTTCGCGACGATCCAGCCGCGTTTGCAGCCAGTCCAACACTTCATCTTCAACCCATCCCACTCTGTTCGGGCCGAGTTGTATCCGCTTGGGGAGCGTCCCTGCCTTTTCCAGCCTGGCCACGTGTTGTGACGAGTACAAGACCAACTCCTTGAGCTGGTGTTTTGAAAGTATCCGCATCTCGATCTCTCCATGTTTGAAGAGCATCGCGATGCCCTAGGTTACGACAATACCCAGGCTGGACGAGCGTATCAGTTTTGATCGCGCAAGACGAGTCAACATTCTAAGGAAGTTAAATACGATAAACGCGAGTCAATTGAGCTGAAAACCTCGAATGTGTTTCAACCACAAAAGCCGAGGCATTTCTTTCAAAGATCTCTGAAATCATCGCACAGATCAGCCCAGATCTGCATCAGTTGAACGCGTTGTTTCCAATATGTGGTTCGGTTGTAGGTGCGTCTAATTGCATTGGTATCCTGATGCGCCAATATCGCTTCGATGACATCTGGATTGTGTTCGCGAGAATTCAAAATGGTGCTTACGGTTACGCGGAAACCATGTGCGGTGACCTCTTTGCCTGAATATCCGAGTCTTCTGAGAACTGAATTGAATGCATTTTCGGAAAGCAATTTACGGTTTGAGATTTTTGATGGAAATAGCAAATCAACACCTTTGATTTCGGACCAGTTTTCCAAGACAATATTGAGGGCTTGATCAGACAATGGTATCGAGTGTGGTCGCCTCATTTTCATTCTCGAAGCTGGAACCGTCCATGTCCGAGCTTCCAGATCAAATTCCTGCATTCTGGCTCCTCGGGCCTCGCCAGGGCGGGTGCATGTGAGAATTTGAAACTTCATTGCAGCTGGGATGACTGGCCAACCTTTGTATTCGTCTATTCGCCTCAAAAGCAGGCCGAACTTCTTTTCGTCTATTATTGCCGCGCGGCCCTTTACTTTTGGCGGCAATAGAGCGTCCTTGAGAGCCGCCGATGGGTCAGCCGGTGCGCGCATGGTCACCATGGCAAGTCGAAAAATAGCGGAAATCGTGGCCCGCAACTTTTTCGTGGTTTCTCTTCGACCGCTTTGCTCAATTGGTTTTAGCAGATGTAACAACTCGGCTGCCGTAATCTGATCGATAGGGCGATTGTGAAGCGGCTTGGCCAAATCGTCAATTTGCCAGCGCTTCTTGCGCAGTGTAGCGGGGGCCAAGCCGCGCTCAATCAAACCCTGATAGTATTCGTCAGCTAACTCCTTGAAAGTCATTCGCGATTTCACTTGCGCATTTATGCGGTCCAATTTCTTTTGGACAGAGGGATCGGTGCCGTCTTCAAGCAGTCTTTTTGCGTCATCGCGTTTCTTTCGGGCATCAGCCAATGAAACAATAG
>JAJRZC010000198.1 GCA_024275435.1 Alphaproteobacteria bacterium | reverse complement strand
TGTAGCCTAAAAAATCAGTTGGCCCCGTTGCTTCGCGCACCTCATACCAGACGGCTTGCGTCGTGGCTTCGCCTGATCCTTTCCAGGCTTTGCGTGCTTCGGCCTTTTGCGCGGCCATGGCGGTGTCGAATCCAGATCTGTCGACCGTGATGCCACGCGGGCGCAGGGCATCTTCGGTGAGATCATATGGAAAGCCGTAAGTATCATACAGCTTAAACGCGATCGCGCCGGGCAATACGTCACCTTTTGACAAGTTATCCGTTGTTTCCGCCAGCAGGCCGAGTCCTTTTTCGAGCGTTTGTCGAAAGCGCGTTTCCTCGAGTTCCAGTGTTTGACATATGGTTGCATTGGCACGAACGAGTTCGGGGTAGGTATCGCCCATCTCATGAATGAGAGCAGGAACCAGTTGATGCATTAAAGGCTGTTTTGCACCTAGTAGGTGTGCATGACGCATGGCGCGGCGCATGATACGTCGCAGAACGTAACCGCGACCATCATTGGCCGGTGTGACACCATCGGCAATTAGGAAGCTTATGGAGCGAAGATGGTCGGCGATGACACGGTGACTTGCTCTATTTTCGCCTGTGGCCTTAACGCCGGTTGCTTCAACGGAAGCCGCAATTAAAGCTTTAAACAGATCAATATCGTAGTTGTCATGTTTTCCTTGCAGGACCGCTGCAAGGCGCTCAAGGCCCATGCCGGTATCAATGGAGGGTGAAGGAAGGTCGATCCTTTTCCCGCCCTGCAGTTTTTCATACTGCATGAATACAAGGTTCCAAATCTCGACAAACCTGTCGCCGTCTTCTTCGCTGGAGCCTGGAGGACCACCGGGGATTTTCGGGCCGTGATCGAAAAAGATTTCGGAGCATGGGCCACATGGGCCTGTTTCGCCCATTTGCCAGAAGTTATCACTGGTGGCGATCTTGATAATGCGATCTTGTGAAAAACCGGTAACCTTCTGCCATATTTTCAAGGCGTCCTCATCCTCATGAAAAACGGTGATGAGAAGCCGGGACGGGTCAAGGCCGAATTCTTTGGTGAGGCAGGACCAGGAGTAAGCTATGGCATCTTCCTTGAAATAGTCTCCAAAGGAAAAATTGCCCAGCATTTCAAAGAATGTGTGATGGCGTGCTGTGTAGCCGACGTTATCGAGGTCGTTGTGCTTTCCACCGGCGCGGACGCACTTTTGAGATGACACGGCGCGTTTGGCTGAAGGCGTTTCCTGGCCGGTGAAATAATTCTTGAAAGGCACCATGCCGGCGTTGACGAACATCAACGTCGGATCGTTGTGGGGGATCAGCGAGGCAGACGGGATATGTTTGTGTTCTTCGCGCTTGAAGAACTCGATAAAGGTTTTGCGTATTTCGTTGACGCCCGTCATAGAGGATGCCTCGTGGAGGGAAAGATAAGGATGCTTGTTTTGCGCAAT
Organism: Alphaproteobacteria bacterium; assembly: GCA_024275435.1. Taxonomy (GTDB): domain Bacteria; phylum Pseudomonadota; class Alphaproteobacteria; order Rhizobiales; family Hyphomicrobiaceae; genus JAJRZC01. The sequence continues at coordinate 1,608 of JAJRZC010000198.1, read as the reverse complement.
GATTACAATGTTCCATGTGCGCGAAAAAGCCCCTTGGTGTTTCCAGGGGGCTTTTTCTCATGGTTTGTTCCACTGCCTACGCAGTTGAGGCCTTTGAGCTATGTGTAAGGCGAGTTGCTATCGCCGTCCGCGTGAGGCCTTTGGCGGTGTTGGGCTTGATGTTTCTGACTTGGCTTTCATGTCGGATTCAACAGAGGTGGCATCTTCTGTGTCATCGGCCTGAGCGCCCTCCTCTATCAGCATCTTTTCAGCGACGAGGCCGGAATGCTCTCTGATGGCCGATTCGATGGTCTTGGCGAGTTCGGGGTTTTCACGCAAAAAAGTCTTGATGTTTTCTCGACCCTGGCCCAGGCGCTGGCCTTGGTAGGAAAACCATGCGCCGGCCTTATCGACGATACCGGCTGCGACACCCAAATCGACCAATTCTCCCATTTTGGAGATACCTTCGCCGTACATGATGTCGAATTCAACCTTGCGGAAAGGGGGGGCAACTTTGTTTTTCACCACCTTCACGCGGGTCTGATTGCCGATAATCTCATCACGGTCCTTGATTTGACCAATGCGACGGATGTCTAGGCGGCAGGAAGAGTAGAACTTCAAGGCGTTGCCGCCTGTGGTTGTTTCCGGGTTGCCGAACATCACTCCGATCTTCATACGGATCTGGTTGATGAAGATCACCATTGTGTGGCTTTTGGAAATGGAACCGGTGAGCTTGCGCAGAGCCTGACTCATCAATCGTGCCTGGAGACCGGGCAGGCTATCACCCATCTCGCCTTCAAGCTCGGCCCGTGGCGTCAAGGCTGCGACCGAGTCGATCACAAGAACATCGACGGCCGCGGAGCGCACGAGCGTGTCGGTGATTTCAAGTGCCTGTTCACCGGTATCGGGCTGGGAGATTAAGAGGTCTTCAATTTTGACACCGAGTTTTTTGGCATAGGCAGGATCGATTGCGTGCTCGGCATCGACAAAGGCGCATGTGCCACCGCTCTTCTGTGCTTCAGCAATGACGTGGAGTGCCAAGGTTGTTTTTCCCGAGGATTCAGGGCCATAGATTTCGATGATACGTCCCTTCGGCAGACCACCGATGCCCAGCGCAATATCGAGCCCTAGTGAGCCGGTTGGAATTGCTTCGATATCTTTGGAGGTATCGTTGGCGCCGAGCCGCATGATCGAGCCCTTGCCGAAATTCTTGTCGATCTGTGCGAGTGCGGCTTCGAGTGCCTTCTGCTTGTCCATTGCTCCCCCTTCGACAACACGTAGGTCCGGCTTGCCCATCGGTATAATCCCTTATTTCATGAGTTGCAGATCAAGTCCATTAAGGTAAATGTACCTGCTTTGTTCTCATTTGGCAAGTGGCCTCTAATTCATTGAATAATATTGACAATATAGATTATGTTCTTGTTTTATCCACACCCGAATTAAACGCACATATCCCCCTTGAACATGTAGGGCTGATTCGCTATATTAAAGGTATGGAAAAAGCACTTACGATAAAACAACTCCGCAATATGTTTCCAAACGATGATGTTTGTCTGGAACACATCTTCCGCTCACGCTATGGCGAAAAGCACAAGTGCGGCAACCCTAAATGCGGCAAGCAAGCCAAGT
>JAJRZC010000197.1 GCA_024275435.1 Alphaproteobacteria bacterium | reverse complement strand
TTGACGAACTCGCCGCTTTGCTCAAACAGGACACCCGCTTCTGGGCTGAGGGCCAGTTGCTCAAAAATCAGGTGATTGAGCACGCCCTGAAACTGGATAAAGACCTGCTGCGCCTGCTGCTCTCTCACCCGCGCCTAAAAGAACACTTCTTCGCCGACGTGGACGGCGTGCTGGTCTTCGACAAAGAGAAATTTATCCGTTTCGTGAACAACAAAGCCTTCCTGCCCGATTCCTACACCAGTTTCAAGAACAAAATCGGTCTGATGACCGAAGACGGCCATTACCTGAGCGAGAGCCGCGAAGTGGCGCTGGCCTGGCCCTACAAGGATTGCGTGCTGGAGGGCGGGCAGACCAAAGAAGACCAGAAGCGGGATGAGATTTTCCGAAACACAATTTTAGCCCCCGATGAGATAGACCGCCTGTTCGAGCCGAAAGTGCTTACGAACTGGAAACGCTACAACGCCGAAGGCGAACATCCGATCACGGAAATCCGTGAGACCGATAACCTAATTCTCAAAGGCAACAACCTGCTGGCGCTGCACAGCCTGAAGAAACGCTTTGCCGGAAAGGTGAAGTTGATTTACATTGATCCGCCGTACAATACGGGAGGCAATGCAGATACTTTTGCTTATAACAACAACTTCAAGCACTCAACCTGGTTGACTTTTATAAAAAACCGTTTGGAAGTAGCAAAAGATTTGCTTATTAAGGATGAGGGCGTTTTAATAATCGCGATAGACGATAATGAGCAACCCAATTTGGGTGTGTTGCTAAGAGAAATGTTCAATGACTACGAGATTCACTGCATAACAATCGTACACAACCCAAGAGGGGTTCAAGGGACGAATTTCTCTTATACGCATGAATATGCCTTCTTTGTTCTTCCTAAAGGTAGAAAGTCAATTGGGAACAGAAAAATTCCTGAAGATGAAATCACTTGGTCAAACCTGAGAAACTGGGGAGGAGAATCGCTAAGAGAAGATGCAAAAAATTGTTTCTATCCAATCATTGTTGAAAGCGACAAAATAATTGGGTTTGGCGATGTTCTTGATGACGATGAACATCCAGAGGCGCAGACGGTTCGTGATGGTAATCGCTTTTTAGTGTACCCAATTGATAAGAACGGTATAGAGCGTAAGTGGCGATATGCTCGTCAAACTATAGACGACATTAAACACCTTTTGCGAGCGAAGAAGACAGAATCCGGTTATGAGATTGAAATCGGCAAGGATTTTGGCACCTATCGCACAGTATGGGAAGATCCTCGATATGATGCGAATATCTATGGTACCCAACTCGTCAATTCTCTTGTGCCAGACAACACATTTGATTTTCCAAAATCACTTTGGAATGTTTACGATTGTCTGTATGCAGTAGTAGCAAATGACAAGAATGCAATTGTTCTGGATTTCTTTGCTGGGAGTGGAACAACGGCACATGCTGTCTTGGAACTTAACAAGGAAGATGGCGGAAACCGCCAATTTATCCTTTGTGAGCAAATGGATTACGTTGAAACGGTGACAGTAGAACGGGTGCGTAGAGTTATTGAGGAAATGGGGCAAGGAGATTTCAACTACTGCGAACTAATGGAATTGAACGGGCGTTTTGCAGAGCGTATTCAGGCCGCGCTGGACAAGGTCACCCTGCAAACCATCTGGCAGGAGATGCAGGAGAAAGCGCACCTGAGTTACCGCCTGGATATTCGCAAATTCAACGAGCACGCTGCCGAGTTCACCGACCTGAGCCTGGAAGAGCAAAAACGCTTCCTGCTGGAAACGCTGGACGCCAACCAGTTATACGTCAACCTGAGCGAGATGGACGACGAGACTTACGGCGTGAGCGAAGCGGACAAACGCCTGAACAAACTGTTCTACAACCTGGGGTAAGCCATGCCACAAACGTTACGCGACGCGCTCAACACGGTTTGGGAACTGGAGTACATTCCCACCGAAATCCCCGAAACGGTTACGCAAAATCTCAACCCGGCTTTGCCCTTGCGCCCCTACCAGCGTGAAGCCCTGGCGCGGCTGTTCTACTATTTCAACGGTTACCCCAAACGCGCCTGCCCCGCCCAACTGCTCTTTCATATGGCAACCGGCAGTGGCAAGACGTTTATCATGGCCGCCGCCATCCTTTACCTGTACGAGCAGGGCTGCCGCAATTTCATCTTCTTCGTCAACAGTACCAACATCATCGAGAAAACGCGCGAAAACTTTCTCAACCCGCTTTCATCCAAGTATCTGTTTGCCGACCGGCTGAAGTTTGCGACAAAGGAAGTCCACATTCGGGAAGTGGACAACTTCGAATCGGCGTATGAAGATGACATCCGCATCCTGTTCACCACCATTCAGGGCTTGCACGTCCGCCTGAACGAACCCCGCGAAAACAGCCTGACCTATGAAGACTTTGCCGACAAGGACATCGTGCTGATTTCCGATGAAGCCCACCACATCAACGCCCTGACCAAGCGGAAACTGAACAAAACCGAAGCGGCGGCGCTGAACACCTGGGAAGCGACCGTGGACCGCATTTTCAACGCCCATCCG
>JAJRZC010000196.1 GCA_024275435.1 Alphaproteobacteria bacterium | reverse complement strand
TGAAATTGACCGGTGTTGACCGGGAGATTGTCGAAAAATGGCTTTACGTCATTGTGGCCACGGCGCTGTTTACTGGAATTCTGGGTACGGGCCACCATTACTACTGGATCGGCACGCCAGGTTACTGGCAGTGGGTTGGTTCGATCTTCTCCGGTCTGGAAGTGATACCCTTCTTCCTGATGATGGTGTTTTCATTCGTCATGGTCTGGAAAGGCAGTCGAGATCATCCCAACAAGGCGGCAATGCTTTGGTGCCTTGGAACAGCTACGGTGGCATTTTTTGGTGCGGGCGTCTGGGGCTTTATGCATACTCTGCATGGCGTCAACTACTACTCGCACGGCACACAAATCACGGCGGCGCATGGTCATCTCGCATTCTTTGGCGCCTATGTGTCGCTGAACCTTGCGATCTTTACCTATGCCTTCCCGATTCTCACAAATCGAGACCCTTATAACCAGGTGCTCAATATGGTGAGCTTCTGGATGATGACCAGCGGCATGGTGTTTATGACCGTTGTCTTGACATTTGCCGGCGCAATCCAAACTCACTTGCAGCGCGTTATGGGTGAGGACTTCATGAGTGTGCAAGAAGCGCTGCATTTCTTCTATATGATGCGCTTTGGAGCCGGTGTTGTTGTTGTTCTAGGCGTCTTGGTCTTCATTTATGCAATCCTGGTTCCCGGCAAAGAAATTGTTGAACCAGGTAAAAAGGAAGCGCTGAGCCCAGCGGAGTAGAAAATGCAGACATCTCAACAACTGGAGGGGGCTGATGCCCCCTTCTACCTTCCGGTCGCTGATGAGTGTGAGATCTTCAAAGCGGCGTTTGAAAACAACATGCCGTTGCTCCTGAAAGGTCCGACAGGTTGTGGCAAAACCCGTTTTGTTTCATATATGGCCGCCTCCCTTGGGCGACCACTCTATACTGTGGCCTGCCATGATGACCTGGCTGCCGCGGATTTGATCGGACGCTACCTTCTTAAAGGAGGAGACACGGAATGGATTGATGGGCCGCTGACCCGTGCGGTTCGCGAAGGGGCCATCTGCTACCTTGATGAAGTTGTTGAAGCGCGTAAGGATGTTACCGTTGTTCTGCACCCGTTGACCGATGACAGGAGGATTCTTCCCATTGAACGCACCGGTGAGACACTTCATGCCGGTCCTGGCTTCATGCTTGTTGCATCCTATAACCCAGGCTATCAAAATATTCTAAAAACGCTAAAGCCATCTACACGGCAGAGATTCCTTGCCATTGAATTCGACTTTCCTGCACGGGAACAGGAAATTGAAATTATCGTCAAGGAAACCGGTTTGGCATCTGAACGTGTCGCGCCGTTGGTGCGGCTAGCGGGCAAGCTTCGGTCGCTCAAAGGGCAGGATATAGAAGAGGGCGTGTCCACTCGTCTACTGGTTTATTGTGCCGTTTTGATGCGTGAAGGTATGCCGGTGGAGCGGGCTATCCAAACGTCGCTCATTGAACCGCTTAGCGACGATGAAGATACCAAACGCGGGCTTTTGGATCTTGTTACAGCCGTCTTCGGGTGAGGCAAAGCCATGGGCGGGATCGAAATCGAACCCTGGGAACCCGAAGAAACCATCGGCAAGATTTGGCACGCCTATGCCAGCCGCCTTGATCAACCCATATCTTTTGAGGGGGCGAGTGTTGCGCTTGATGAGGTTCATGGACGCCTTGCCATCTTCTTTCGTGGTCTGGGCGGATCTTTGAGCGTCGACATAAAAGAGACCGCACCCCAGCTGCTGGCGCACAGGTTGTCATGGAAAAGACAGCTCGGGCATGCGGCTGAGCGCATGGCGGTGCCTAGTTTTGATGGCGAGTCTTTGAGACTTCCGGGTCGAATTGCAGATTTTGACAGTCGGGAAGCAAATACGGCGCTTTATTTTTGGCTCACTGCTGCCACTGTTTATGCCCAACCGCCTGTACGTGAGCTTGATCCGCTGCGCGCTGACATCCGCGCGCTTCAATCTGCCCACGCCATGACACGAGCCGTGCTGGCTGAATGTCCTGGCATGAGACCTGTATATGAAAACCTCATGGTTACCTTACGTAACCAACGCAAAACACGCCAGCTTCCAAAATGGGAAGCGGCGGTTGAGAATGCAATCTTGCATCTTTTGGGCGGCGCGCCACCCGATTGCTATATGGCTGCTGCCATTGCCCAGGCTGCACGTAGCCAACCGAAAAGTCTGGAAATCTTCGAAGCGCCAAAAGGCTACAAGCCCTTTATGCCGGTGGCGTTGTGGCCAGATTTGCGACCTCTCGCCGAAAGGCTGAAGGTTGGTCACGAAGAGGAAAGCCCTGAAGAAACTTCCGCCACTGAAAATACCCAGGACGGTGTTTACCGTGGGAAACGAAAAAAGTCTGATGGTGCCGAGCGCAAGGACAGTCTTGTTCTTCATAAATTCGAAGCGATTTTTTCGTGGACCGAGTATCTGAATATCAACCGACGTATTGAAGATGATGACGATGACAACGCCAAGAAGGCCGCGGACGATCAAGATGAAATCTCGCTCACACAGGTAACCAAAAAGACGGCGACACGCCTCAAGCTCCATCTTGATCTGTCGCCTGAGGATGCTGAACGTGAACGATTGTCAGGGGTTCACCTTTATCCGGAATGGGACCACCGGAAAGCAAGTTATATTCCCGACCATTGCCGGGTATTGGCAAGTGAAGCGGAGACTAGCGAAGAGCGCGTCGAATTTCTAGACAGCCTTGAGGCCAAGCGACGAATTCGTGCCGTGCGGCGTCAGTTTGAAGCGCTGCGACCACGTCACGTTATTCTTCCCAAGCAGGTGGAGGGAGATGATCTGGATATTGAGGCTGCCGTGGATGCACGCGTCACCTTTCAGGCAACTGGTGAACATTCTGATCGTGTCTATCGTTCAGCGCGCTCTCAGGAACGTGACCTGGCTGTTTCGATCCTGCTTGATATCTCGCGCTCCACAGAAAGCTCCGTTTCCGGGGCACGGGTTATTGATGTTGAGCGGGAAGCCTTGATCGCACTTGCCTGGGGACTATCTGCATGTGGAGATACGGCCGCAATCAATGCCTTCTCGTCGCTAAGACGGGAACGTGTTTACATCCAGCGTTGCAAAACTTTTCAAGAGCCCATGAGCGAGATTGTCGAGGCACGCATTTCGGGTCTGCGTCCTGGGTTTTATACGCGCCTTGGAGCAGCTGTGCGTCACGTTTCCAAAGAGCTTGCAGGACAGTCGCAGCAACGTCGCCTGCTTTTGATTATCACCGACGGCAAACCCAACGATCTTGATCATTACGAAGGCCGCCATGGCATTGAAGACAGCCATATGGCTATTCGAGAAGCGCGCCGCGCGGGACAATCGGTGTTCGGGGTTACCGTTGATGCAAAGGCCCAAAGTACATTTACGCGCATCTTTGGCCGTGGCGGCTATTGCGTTGTGCCGCATGTGCAAAAACTTACGGCAGCGCTACCCGAAATTTACCGCCACCTGGTAAGTGGATGAGAGAACCTTCAGGGCCTGAGCATACCAATACCACAAACACCCACCGCGCTCATAAGACGAACTTGCGCCAAGACGACTCGTGGGGTGTCTTTGATGAATTGCCAGGCGAGCTTCTAATTTTGGGTTTTGATCGTTAGCGAGTTATTGGTTTTTTTCGCTGCGTTGCTCGCGTTTCTAAGCATGCGTGCCATGGATCCTGTGGCGTTTGCTGCCGACCAGGATCATCTCAACCGAACTGCCGGCGCTATCAGCACGATAGTCCTTGTTACAAGCGGCTATTTCGCTGCTCTTGCTGTTCGTGCGCGTCTTAAGGCTCTGCGCCTAACGGCACGCCGCTGGCTTTTGGCAGCCTCATTTCTTGGGCTAATATTCCTTGCCATCAAAGGTGCCGAATACTACAGCAAATTCGTTTTGGGGATTGGCATTGAAACCAGCCCGTTTTTTACCTTTTATTTTTTAATTACTGGATTTCACGCCGCGCACGTTATTGCCGGCATGGTGGTTTTTGCACTGGTGGCTTGGAACGATACACGACAAAACTATGAAGCTGGCGTCGCCTTCTGGCATATGGTTGATCTCGTTTGGGTCCTGTTGTTCCCAATCATCTATCTACTGCGGTAACACATGATGGAATACCAATTAAGCAAGGCTTGGGGTTGGCTCGTCGGTCTAAGTGCCGCAACAACTGTATTGACTTTGGTGGATCTTGAAGGCCCGCTGCAAATCTTTGCTGGCTTTCTTATTCTTGCTTTAGCAGGCTGGAAAGCACGCATTATTTTACGCCAGTACCTGGGACTTCAAGTTTCCGTTTTTTGGCGCCAGAGCTTTGATGTATTTCTGGGGGTCTTCCTGATGGCGGCGTTTTTGCTTTATGCTTTAGCCTTGGGAGGAATCAATGTCTGATCCTGGGCAACCAGCGAAAAAATTACAACCGGAACGCCAACCTGTGCCGATGTGGCTTCTCGCTTTCTGCTATCTCATGATGGGACCAGGGGTGGGAATAAACTTTGTTCTCATAGCAAACGCCGTGCCTTTCATGGCGCAATTCGGGCTGATGGGTCTTGTTGCTGCATTTGGTGTGGGTATGGTTGTTGGAATTCCTGCTGCCGTTCTGCTGGCCCGTAAAATCCATGAGGGCATTTCTGAGTAACATTGACCCGTCTCCAAACTTTGCTCTGTTGCCAATTACGAGCAAGCCAAAAGACAATAAGTTTTTTTTACTGGGCCTGGCTCCATGGTGAGCTTCGATCTTGCAACACGTATTCCCGCAAGCGATCGACATCGGCAACAGCTGCCTGGGTTTGTGCGATGGTCACACCGATTTCTTTCAGACGGCTAAAGGATCGTGATAAACTTTGTGGCTGCATACCTAGGCGACCTGCAATCAGGGTTTTATCGTAAGGGAGTTTTAATGTGCATGGGCCTGTCTCAACAGGGCAAAGGCCAAGTAAAAACTCTGCAACCCGTTGCGTCCCGGTATGGGCTTTGAGTTGTTCTATCTGTTTGACCAGGGAATGCAGATGCTTAAACGTTGCACTCAACATGGCCATGGCGAGCTCTGGCCGGTCTTTCATCATTTCCAGGATGGTATTGGTGCGGACATGAAGCAACCTACCGTCTGTGACAGCTTCTGCGGTTACTGGATAGGTGCCATTTTGGAAGGCTACGGCCTCTCCAAAACTATTGCCCCTGGTAAAGACGCCGACAATAGCCTCTGCTCCGGTGGGGGTTATGCGAAACAACTTAATCCAACCTTCAAGCACGATATATACAGAAGTAGCTTTATCGCCTTGGACAAACAGTGTTTCACCCTGGTTGCACGAACGAACGGCAGCCCTTTGAAACAGCGACTCAGCTAGATCATCTGGCAGACTGGCAAAAAGTACAGCTTCCTTAGCACTTGCCAGGTCGCCTTCATCGATCATTGATTGTCTCCCCATGGCCTTAAAGCACCAATCAGTTATCTCAACGCGTTGTTAGAGGATTGCTTCATCTTTTTTACATCTGAGACCAAACATACCAACCTAGTGTCAATTTTGTATAGCACAACAGATGGCTTTGACGTCCTTGGGGTTATCCGGCCACAGATTGCGAAGTTATCAGGAATTGTATTCACGCCGACGACAAGGTCATACTCAATGTGAATTTGCTTATTTCATAACTATTGAGCCGTGAACTCCTCATCAATTGGTCTTAACTGGTCTTATTTTGACGAGTTCGAGGCGTTTGGTTTTGAAAACAGCGATAAAGGGTAAATGCATTCATATGGTTTACTCAACAATCTGCACTTGAAATGATCGCGTTACCGCGTGAGCGGACGAAGTGGTGGCTATTACGGAAAAATGATCTGCGCCTTTTTGCTCTTTACGCGCCGTATAGTATATTCCTGTGCCGGGCAACCTCTTACCAATGCATTTTCCTGAATTGCTATGGCGAATTGTCGTCATCTGATTGGGTCTGAAGCTCACTTCTCCCTTGGTTGGCTTTTGCGCCAAAGTTATTTTAGGCGTCAGGACACGACAATCTTTTTCATTAAATCCGGCCCAAATATACATTCGTGCCGGGCGCCCCGCCACCACTGGGGTGGCACGCTTAGGCGAGGTATTGTCGGCGGCGGGAAGAGACATTTGGTCAATTTGAGATGTGGGTGAGGTGGAGCAGCTTGCCGTGGCCAACCCCGTCAGGGTTGCGGCCAAAAATAACGTTATGCTCTTCATCAAGGGCGTCCTCATCGGTGTTATTACACTGTGATATACAGCAGCACCTGTCCAATACGCATACCTGACGGCTTTACAGGGCCAATGGGTTCTCATGGCCTCAAAATCCGATGGGTGGATCTGTTTATAAATTATTCGAAACAGCGGTGGCTGATTCTATTTCAGAAAATTGGGAAATATAGAAAAACTCAGGGAAGTTGCAGCCATCTGCTCGTGGGTTTTTTGTGCGCGGGATTGAAATAAGACCGGGGACATGGCGCGTATGTCTCCAGAGACATGGGTGCGTATGTCTTTCGTGACTATATCGTTTCTCGTCCCATGGAGTCAGCTGTGCGGTCACTTCAGGTGCTAAAACACCACCTCGGGAAGCTGAAAAATAAATTGCAAAACAATGACTTGGTGCGGTCGAGAGGACTCGAACCTCCACGGGTTGCCCCGCCACCCCCTCAAGGTGGTGCGTCTACCAATTCCGCCACGACCGCTCTGTCGTTGTAGTCCGGTATTTCGTACAGCACCTCTTGCAGGGCTGCGGTTTGGGCACGTTGAGGATGTGTGACCACCGGGAGAAATGCTGGTATCAGAGCCACGTCGTTCGCGCAACCCTATTGAGACCAATGCGCCTATTTTGAAAGGATATCCTCATTCAAAACCCCGATAAGCCGTTCATTTTTTGGTCCCGGAGCAATGGGATGAGTTGTGCTTACCAGATATTAGAACACACCAAAGGGACCTTTGAGGACCAAGCTGCGTGAGCAATAGCCTGTCAAAAAATCAAGTAAGAGACACGAAAAGTCCGGTTGTGTGGCATGTCAGCCAAGAGCCTGTGTCTTATGACAAGGCAGAATGCTTCATGCGTCAACGCTCGGCGGATATTTCTCTAGGTAAGGCGCGCGAACTCATCTGGCTTTTGGAACACCCCAGCCTCTATACGGCCGGCACTTCTGCTGATCCCAAGGATCTACTTTCTAAAGACCGCTTTCCTGTCTTTAAAACAGGTCGCGGCGGGCAGTACACATATCACGGACCGGGACAACGTGTTGTTTATGTGATGCTGGACTTGCGCGTTCGTGGCGGGACAGATGTTCGGAAGTTTATTGACAGACTTCAGAGATGGATCATTCAAACGCTTTCGCAATTTGAGGTTGAGGGCGAAGTTCGACCTGATCGCGTTGGTGTGTGGGTACGCTCTGGACATGAGGGCTATCTGCAGGAAGACAAGATCGCAGCACTGGGGATCCGACTTTACCGATGGATCAGTCTGCATGGCTTGAGCATCAATGTGTCTGTTGATCTCAACCACTATGAGGGGATTGTCTCGTGCGGCATCACAGAACATGGGGTGACAAGCCTTCAAAAACTTGGTTTGGAAACGTCTTTGAAGGAAGTGGATGAGGCGCTAAACCAAACATTTCGAGATGTGTTTGATGCACCCCTCATTGTCCCGCACCACACAGATCCGGTTCGTGTTTTCTTATGAAGCTACATTTGGTTTTTGTTTGCCTTGCGTGACACACTCCATGAAAAAACCCTTCAGCAGCTGGAGGCTTTTGACTTTTGCTAAGGGTTTATCCTTTGGTTTTTCCCAGTGGTTTCCACGCCGACCTCCTGGTTTTGCGTTTTCGGATGTTCACCCTCGTAATAAAGCGTGCCGTCCTCAATGGATATCAACTCGGGCCCCTCAATGAGGTAGTCATGCTCACTTGAACCATTAAGACGCAAAACGCACCCTTCTGGGCACACCTTATGCAAACGCTCGCCCGGTGCCACATTCAGAACCCCCCCAGGTCCGGCCCCAAGAACTGTTAGTTGATGAGTGCGCTGATCTGTATTGACCAGTGTTGCCGCAAGGGAATTTCGAGCTGTTAAGGGCTGAAACAAGGATAACAGCAGCGCAAAAACCAAAGCCACTGGAGCCTTCTGGACCTTAAGAGTCAATTCCCTTGCCCTCCTTCTTTCCCACTTGAAGGTGGAAGAGTTATCAACATGAAAGCGCTGATTGGTGGCTTTCATCTCAGCGACGTGCGCGAACTGCGGTCTTTCTTGCCCTGCCAGTGGTGGTGCGCTTGGACGCTGAGGCCCGCGATGTACTGCGGCGTTTGGCGGCTGGTTTTCTAGCAACCGTTTTTCTTGCTGGTGTTTTCCTCGTTGCTGATTTTCTGGCTGAGGGTTTCCTAGCTAAGCTTTTCCGGCTTGTTTTCTTGGCAGCGGCCTTCTTAGCAGTGGTTTTTCGAGCGGCAGGCTTGCGCGTTGCCGCTTTGCGCGCGGTCGTCTTACGAGCAGTGGATTTACGCGCAGGCTTCTTTTTTGCCACGGTTTTTCGGGCTTTAACCTTTGAGGCAGCGGGCTTGCGTGTGGTTTTTTTTGTGGTGGTCTTGCGCGCTGCGGCTGTTTTCTTGGTAGCAGTTTTTCTGGCAGCGGGTTTCCTCGCTGATGTCTTCCTCGAAGTGATCTTGCGTGCGGCTGCTTTCTTTGTTGCGGCTTTCGCTTTTGGTCTCTTCTTCGTGGTTGGCTTTCTTGCCGTTTTCGTCTTCATCATCTTTTACCCTTTAACGCGACGCTTAATGTTTGAAGCACTCTTTGTTATATATTTTATAGCGAGTGCGCAGATGAAAACAATCTGAACGGAGTGCGCGCGCGCTTCAAACGGAAATTTCCGGTTGCCCCTATCGATTTTTTCGATAGGCATGTGTAAGGTGAGATTAGCGTAACTGGTTTTTAAGATGGACATCACACTCGCACGTACATTCCTAACGGTGTCGGAGACAGGTAGCTTCATCGACTCTGCCCGCCGTTTGAACGTGACCCAATCTACGATTTCAGCTCGCGTCAAAGGTCTTGAAGACCTACTTGGCCGGCCATTATTTGAAAGATCATCTTCAGGCGCTGAACTTACACCCGCTGGTGAACAATTTCGCAAGCACGCGCTTGCTTTGGTGCGCGTCTGGCAGCATGCGCGGCTTGAAGTCGGTTTGTCACGTCAGCACCGTGATCATCTGGCGGTTGGTGCGCCGATGAGCTTCTGGGACGACTATTTCCTGCTGAAATGGGTCTCTTGGATGCGTTCAAACATCCCTGATATCGCGGTTTCAGCCAGTTCTGTGGCTGCACATGCGCTTGAACAGAGACTTTTGGAAGGTACCCTTGACCTTGCCGTCATGTACCGCCCTGCACAGCCTCCAGGGTTGACCATTGAGCATCTTTTCGATGAGGAAATTGTCCTTGTTACCAGCACACCTGCGCGCGCGCGTCTGGGTTCCAGCGACTACATATTTATCGATTGGGGTAATGATTTCAGACAAGATCATGCGGCGGCCTATCCCGACCTGTCCAATGCTGGGCTGCATTTGGATATTGGTGGTGCTGGTATCGACTATCTCATGAATAATGAAGCTTATGGGTATTTTCCCTTGAGGATGGTTCGCAGGTACTTGTCGCGAGGCCGGTTGCGGCGGCCAAAGCGTGCCCGGAAATTTGTTTACCCGGTCTATATGGTTTATCCGGAAGCGCGCGATGAGGAATCCTATGATCCGATCCTGGATGGCCTGCGGCGCTGTGCGTCTCGGCTGATTTGAATTTAAGAATTCCCAGCGCCGGGCGTTTAGATACTCTTGCCCAACAAATCAGGTGTTAACTTGGCAGGAGCTGAGTGGGAAATGCCGCTTTGACCTGGAGGTGAGCCGTAGATATTTCTGTTTGGTTGCCCTGGAGCATAGTGAAGCCAGATTGTAACAGCGAGAACCGGTGTTATGATACCTGCTAACAAGAGCCAGAACATGGGACCGTAGATATGCAGAACATCAGGACCGATTAGTATGACCATCGCAAATGTCTGGAGGAACGACCAAAGGATCAAGGCGATGAAAAAACTTGGTACCCACCATGCGCTGAGGCCCATGTCATGAAGTCGTTTGGCGGTTGCACAAAAGCCTAACCACAAAAACAAGCTTTTAAAGATCATCGCCATGGGGCCGTGAAAGGTTGCAGCCAGCAGCCAGACCAGAGCTGCCACAACTGCCTGAATGGCAAGCAGGGCACAGGTCATACGCAGCAAACCTGAGCGATTGCAGCGCCCAAAAGGGCTCAAAGAAAATTTTAATAGTTGTATCACAAGCACATGGCTCCCAAAGTCCCCTGGTCAGGAGTGGGGTTACTTTTGGAGCCATTTTGCCAGGATCACGTTGCAGAGTGGTTACGAGGGAGACTGCCTTGAAAACCGTGATGGTTTTTGCCCAAGATCAAACTGTAACGCGACATTCGTGCGCTACTCGAACGCGATTATCACCTCATCCACAGCAAGACTATCTCCGGCTTTGGCAGGGATTTCCTTAACGATACCGTCTCGCTCGGCGCGCAGAAGATTTTCCATCTTCATTGCTTCGACGATGGCCAGTGTATCGCCCGCTTGGACTTTATCGCCAACTTCCACGTGGATTGACTTTACAAGGCCTGGCATGGGGCAAAGCAAAAACTTTGACATATCTGCTGCGACCTTCACTGGCATCAATGCAGCCAGTTCCGCTTCGCGCTGCGTAAAGACCCTGGTGTCGACGCTGACGCCCCGGTAGGAAAGGTTAAATCCGTTTAGAATGGGACGCACCTGTACGTTCACACTTTTGCCGCCAACGGTTCCATTCCATACGAAGTCGCCAGGCCACCATTTTGATTTTAGTTCGAATGACTCTGTTACAGACCCATCTTTATCACTGAAAGATATGGTAACTGGGCTGCCAAGGGCCCCTTCAACCACGACACGTTGCTGGATATCGTCGATACAGACTATACGAGTCTCCGCGAATGTTACGGGCTGGCCATCCATTTGATGGGAGATTTCGCGACGACGGGCGTTATTGGTGTGATCAATCAAGGCTGCCACCGCGACTATAACCTTCAAGGCTTCACCTTGGGGTGGGATCGAGACGAATCCGTCTGGGTATTCTTCTTTGATGAACCCCGTGGAAATTGCCCCTGATTGCCAGCGCGGATGCTGCATGATGGCTGAGAGGAAGGGAATATTGTGCCCAATGCCGTCAATGTAGAACGCATCGAGTGCGTCGGCCTGTAGTTCAATTGCCTTTTGGCGTGTGGGGGCATGGGTTACGAGCTTGGCGATCATCGGATCGTAAAACATGGATATTTCACCACCTTCATAGACGCCGGTATCGTTGCGTACGGTCAGGCCGTCTGTCGTGCCCTCTTGGGGCGGTCTATAGCGGACCAGCCGACCGATGGATGGCAGAAAGCTGCGATATGGGTCTTCTGCATAGATGCGGCTTTCAACAGACCAGCCGTTGATCTTTACATCTTCCTGCTTGATGGAGAGTTTTTCTCCTGCCGCCGACCTAATCATATGCTCGACAAGGTCAATGCCTGTAATCAGTTCGGTAACCGGGTGTTCCACCTGAAGGCGCGTGTTCATTTCCAGGAAGTAGAAAGTTTTGTCCTGAGACACCACGAACTCGACGGTGCCGGCGGTGTCATAGCCAACTGCCTTGGAAAGCGCTATGGCCTGCTGACCCATGGCTTGGCGGGTCTTTTCATCAAGTAGGGGTGAAGGGGCTTCCTCGATGACTTTTTGATTGCGGCGCTGGATGGAACATTCGCGTTCACACAAATGGATAACGTTGCCGTGCTTATCTCCCAGGACCTGTATCTCGATATGGCGCGGGTTTTCGATAAATTTCTCGATAAAAACACGGTCATCACCGAAGGAGGATTTGGCTTCTGATTTGGCCAATGCGAAACCTTCTTCGCATTCGGCATCGTTCCAGGCGATGCGCATTCCTTTTCCGCCACCACCTGCAGACGCCTTAATCATCACAGGGTAGCCAACTTTTCCGGCGATCTTAACCGCTTCCTTTGGCGAACCGATTTCACCCAGGAAGCCGGGAACGGTGGTGACCTTGGCTTGTGCCGCCGCTTTTTTAGATTCGATCTTGTCGCCCATTGCTGCAATGGCTCTGGGCGTTGGGCCGATGAAGGTTATTCCTGCTTTTTCGAGCAGCGTTGGAAAGCTTTCGCGTTCAGATAAAAAGCCATAACCAGGATGTACGGCGTCAGCGCCCGTCTTCTTGCAGGCGTCGATAATCTTTTCTTCCACCAGATAGGATTCTGAGGCGGGAGCTGGTCCGATATGGACCGCTTCATCGGCCATTTCGACGTGAAGAGCGTCGCGGTCCACATCCGAATAAACGGCGACCGTTTTGATGCCCATTTTACGAGCGGTTTTAATTACGCGACATGCAATTTCGCCGCGATTGGCAATAAGGATTTTCTTGAACATTGCCGCCGTTGGTCCTGTCTGTTGTGGAGAGTTTCTTCTGAATAGGAATGTCAGGGTGTCACCCGATCCGGTCTTATTTAAACTGTGGTGGCTTCCAGGTAAACTGGTGAGTTGCTTCTCTCACGCGCCATCATGGCGCAGTTTGGTGTTTGATGGTGTGTGAAAGCATGGGTTCAGATAGAATGAGAGTGCCGGATCTCAAGCCTAAATGATCGAAACATGGTTACTTTTGGCTTCTTTTCAACCTGTTTGGGCAATCTTCTTACTTGAATTTGCCCTGGCATTAATGCGCTGACGGACAAGATCGACGGCTGCTCGCAGTTCATAGAATCGGTCTGAATAATTCAAGGGCACCTTAACGTCGCTGACAGCCTCTTCAATTTCACTGATTTCATCTTTGAAAAAGTCCGTCCTGGCGTGTTGGGTATCCTCTTTCAATCCTTTTTCAATTTGCTTGAGATGTGCATACCAATAGTTAATGCGGCTTTTGATGCGCCACTCGTAAGCCATTGGCAGGATTTTCACGAGCGGGATCATAATTGTAGCTATGGGTACGATCATAACCAGCATGCGCTCGATGAAAGTTGCCAGCCAGAATGGCAGGTAGCGCCGGAAAAACGGGGCTCCGGATTTGTACATACGTTTGGCATCAGGCGACATCTTGAAATCTGGATCATGGGGTTTTGGATATTGCCCGATCCTATGGAACATGCCGCCCTCGCCGTGAATTTCAGTTGCTGCTTGTACAATCAATCCGATGATGGCGGGATGAACTGCTTCACGGGCAACCAGAGCGGCTTCTGGTGCAACGAGTTTTATATCTTGATCGGGGGTATTTTTCACAAGATCAATGACACCTGCCGGAAGGGTTACAGACGTAAGATAGGGAAACAATCGTGTGTAAGCTTCACTGCGTTTGAAATTCATCAAACGAACATCGGGTGTCTTCAAAAGAGTGTGGACCAGTTCTGCATTAGGAGCCATAACCAGGAAAACAGCATCCGCTTTCCCGTCCAGCAGGGCCTTTGCACCCTCCCTACTCCCCAGAGGTAGCAATTGAGTATTAGACGGGTTGATACTGTTTTTTGCCAGCAATGCATCCGCTAGAATGCGGGTACCACTCCCTTTAGCACCGATAGCTAGACGTTGGCCCTTCAATTGGGCCAGCCTGTCCAAGGTGTCTTTGGAACGGTAAAAAACCCAAAGAGGTTCCGTGAAGACACGCCCCAGGGAAAGAATGCCCTTCTTATTTTTCTCATTTGCGGTTCCACCTTGAACAAGTGCGATATCTGCCCTTTGTGGTGAGCTGTCTTCACCGGTCAATCGAGCGTAATTCTCGATGGATCCTTTTGATGTGAGAACTTCGACTTCAATGCCGGACTTAGCGAGGCGCTTGGCATAGGCCTTGGCAAACTTATGATAGGCACCCGTTTCACTACCAGAGGAAATAACAATTTTACTGGGCGGCGGGGGAGCAACAAATTGATAGGTAGCCCATAAGGCAAGGGCCGTAAGCACGACGATTGGAAGTGCAATTAACAAGAACTCACGTGCTTGCGTGCGGAATGGATGAGATTGCATAGATATTCCCCAAGACCAAGACTTCCGCCTAATTCAGCATATTTACATGCCGTTTGGCGAGACCTATTGATCCCCTGGATATCCTTTTGACAAGCGGACTGCTTTGGCAACTGCCAGATAGCCCCGAAGTCCAACAATTTATTTGGATATTTGAGGCTTAAATTTAAGCGGCAATTCCCAAACGTTCGACCACTTCTTGTAAAGCTGGGTGTAATTTCCCAGCGTTTTTTTGCAGGTACAGGACGAGTGCCTGTTCCGATTCAGTTAATTTTCCATCGCGTCCAAGTCTTTGTGCAAGCCAGTCGGCCTCGTTATCGGTAATGCGTTCATTGGTGACGATTTCCAAGCGCTGGCTCTCCAGCCGGGCAATGGCTCGCTCTTCGCGCGACTGCTCCTTGTAGGCCTTAAAAACGCCATCCAGACCAGCGTTTACGATTCCAGAAATTATGCCTGAAGGCGTCAGTTCATCGCGCTCTTTTAGCCACCTTTCTGCGTGCAAGGCTTCTTCTCGCGAAGGCACCTTGTAGCCGGAAGACGCCATCACCGAGTTGGTGATGGCTTTTACGAATAGTTCTGTCCATGCCTGGTTCACGCCTGAAGGCGCAACGGCATCGTTGATATCGAACAGCATTTCAGCTTCATCTTTGGTAATGGCGATATTGCCATCCCCTCCAAAGGCATAAATCATCCGGCGAATGAGTTCGACTTCGCTCTCGGTAATGGTGCCGATATTCTCATTGTTGCCGTTACGCAGTGGAGAATCTTCATCCAAGACAGCGTTACGCACTTGCTCAATGCAAAATTTCACCAAACTGGGTGGCGACCAGCGGGCCTGTTCGAGAACGGTAACCAGAATCTCCAACTCATTTTTGCTACGTACCTTGCCCTTCAGGCTGACCTTGTCCATCAGCCATGAAGCATTTTCTGTGGTAACATAGCCTTCAGGCTGCGCCTGTCTGACGACATAGTCAACAATGGCTTCCTTGAAAAACTCCGCCCAACTTGGATCTTGAACCGGACAGCCGTTGTTGAGGGCAAACAACATGTCCGCCTCTTTTTCATCAATCATTCCATCTTCAAAGAATGCTTTTCTCAGTTTGGCGACATCAGTGTCTTTGATGCTTCCACGTTCGATGATCTGTTGGCTAGAAAAAGAATGCAGTGCGCCCATGAGAACCCCAGCTATACGAAATACCATCCATTTGGAAAGCTAGGGCTGATATCCTTACCAATCTACTAAAGTTGAGCCAAAGAGACATGTTTTCAGTGGTTCTTAATGGTTTTAGCGCTGGAACGCTCGCGTTATGGAGCTAGGTATGGTGCTTTTGAAAAGTTGAGCCGATAAGATCCATGGCGATCTTAGAAGGTATTGAATAAATATTGAGACCTCACGGAGGTCGCTTTAGGGAGAACAGGCGTAGATGACAGGTTTAACCTGGAGACAAGAATTTGAACGGGCCCAACAAACAAAAAAAGTTAATGTCGTATGTATGAAGTGGGGTGATCGTTACGATGCGTTCTGGGTTAACCGCCTCTACGGTATGGTGGTGCGCAACACAACCTGGTCTGTGAGGTTTGTCTGTTTCACGGATAATAGCGATGGCATTCGTCAAGAAGTTGAATGCCAACCCATGCCGGACGTTCAGTTCGACCGTTCCTTGGGAAAATACTGGCCAAAACTTGGTTTGATGCAGGAGAATCTCGGGGGGCTTTCGGGTATGACCCTGTTTCTCGATCTTGATCTTATTATCATCGACAGCATTGATGACCTGCTCACCTATGATGGCCGCTTTCTTATCATCAAGGAATGGAAAGACCCGCACCTTGGGTATGGCAACAGTTCCGTGGTTCGATATTTTATCGGACAAGAAAGGTCGGTTCTTGATCGCTTTTATGCAACTCCGGAACAGGAAATCATCGAGGTTTATGATTCCAAAGAACAGAATTTTCTAACCAAGGCCGTTGATGAGGCGAGCTTCTGGCCGGAAGACTGGTGCGTCCCTTTTCCAATCGTATGTCTTCCTCGGAACCGGATCGCGCGTTTTTTCACGACACCGAAAAAACCCGCTCATGGGAAAATTCTGGTGTTTTATGGGTCCATCACCCCAACCAGCGCCTTGCTCGGAGAGCATCAAGGCAACAAACGCGTTGGCCGCGGTTTCAAGATAAGTCCAACGCGACGGCGCTTCAAACCGGCCAAGTGGATATTGGATTACTGGCGGGAATAGACCGGGTGAGCATTAGGTTTCAGCCCCTGGAACGACAACGGGGCCGGACCTTTTCGTCCGACCCCGTTACCTCCATTGTTTCTCTTTGCTAGTTAGTCCAACGCTTCAACCAACTGAATTTCGGGCGAGGATTACTCCTGTATCCGTCGTAATTGCTGTGGCGACGGTGTCTCCAACGGCGCTCATCGTTATGCTTCAACTCACGGATATTGTCGGAAGCAACGTCTAGCAGACGTTGAAGTACGCGGCGCTCCATCGGTTGCAGGCCACGGCCACCAACACGACGCAGGCACTTTTTCAGCTCTTCGATGTCGCGCTGTTCTGCGCGCAACTTGCGGACTTCGTGCCGGGTCAACTGACCGTTATCAATGCCGCGCTCGATGCGGATGTTTTGGCGATCCTGGCGGGCGTTTATGCTGCTACCAATATAGTTTGCGGCAAAAGCTGAGGAACCCAGGCTCAAGAATGCGGCTGCAGACAGTAATCCTACTGTGAGTTTTGATTTGATCATGTGTTTGCTCCGTTTTTCATTTTTACGGGCTGGCCTTGAGCCGCCTGCAATCATGTTTCGATGGAGCTAACACTGGCAAAGCGCCCTTGAACCCTCCCTGAACTGGAATGTCAGCGAATGTTCATGAATGGGGCGCCGCTCTTTACGCAAGCATTTCAATTGCTTGCGGGTTCTCTTTTATCAGGCACGGTTCTTCGTAGTGGATTTATCGAACGCATTCTTTGTGGTTTGTTCCGTGCTACAGCGGGATGTTGTCGTGCTTCTTCCAAGGGTTTTCCAGGGTCTTATTTCGCAACATATTCAAAGCACGGCAGATACGCACGCGGGTGTTACGCGGCAGGATTACTTCGTCGATGTAGCCACGCTCGGCTGCGACGAATGGATTGGCAAAGCGCGATTCATAATCCTTGATCCTTGCATCGAGCTTTTCCTGGTCGTCGAGTTCCGAGCGATAAAGAATTTCAGCGGCACCTTTTGCGCCCATCACCGCGATCTCCGCTGTGGGCCAGGCATAGTTCACGTCGCCGCGGATGTGCTTGGAACTCATCACGTCATAAGCGCCTCCGTAGGCCTTGCGGGTGATAACCGTGATTTTCGGGACCGTTGCCTCGGTAAAAGCAAACAACAGTTTTGCGCCATGCTTGATGAGGCCGCCATACTCCTGTTTGGTGCCGGGAAGAAATCCCGGTACGTCCACGAAGGTGACAATGGGGATATCGAAGCAATCGCAGTAGCGAACAAACCGCGCGGCCTTGCGTGAGGCGTCGCTATCGAGAACACCGGCCAGGACCATGGGCTGGTTTGCAACGATTCCTATGGTGCGCCCTTCCATACGAGCGAAACCAATGACAATATTTTTGGCGAATGCCTCCTGGATTTCAAAGAAATCACCTTCATCAGCCACCTTGGTGATGAGTTCCTTTATATCGTAGGGCTTGTTGGGATTATCTGGAATGATGGTATCGAGTGACTTCTCAACACGGTCGGCTGAATCGAGCGTGGGTAATTCCGGTACGCCCGACAAATTCGATGATGGGAGAAAATCCATCAAGCGGCGCATCTGAAGCAGAGCCTCAACATCGTTCTCGTAGGAGTTGTCGGCGATGGATGACTTTGAAGTATGAACTATGGCACCGCCCAGCTCTTCTGCTGTAACGGTCTCATTGGTGACGGTTTTCACAACGTCTGGTCCGGTGACGAACATGTAGCTGGTGTCACGGACCATGAAGATGAAATCGGTCATGGCAGGCGAATAGACATCACCGCCGGCACACGGGCCCATAATGACTGAGATTTGAGGAATGACTCCCGATGCCATGACATTACGCGTGAACACTTCCCCATAACCGCCCAGCGCATCGACACCCTCTTGAATGCGCGCGCCACCGGCGTCAAATATTCCAATAACGGGGGCGCGGTTCTTTAACGCCATGTCTTGGATCTTGGTCATCTTGGCGGCATGAGCCTGCGACAACGACCCGCCAAACACGGTAAAGTCCTTGGCAATGACATAGGTGACGCGACCATTAATTGTGCCCCAGCCGGTGACGACACCATCTCCGGGGATTTTTTTATCCTGCATTCCGAATTCGACACAGCGATGCTCGACATACATATCGAATTCTTCAAAGGAGTCATCATCCAATAACAACTCAATACGTTCTCGAGCAGTGAGCTTGCCGCGCTTGTGCTGGGCCTCAATTCGTTTTATGCCGCCCCCGAGGCGGGCTTCTGCCCGACGCCGTTCAAGCTCTTCAATGATATCCTTCATATGATCCGCCTGTCTAGACACTTTTTCGGTTTTGATGAAATCAAAATCCGAACCAAAACTATTGCTTTTTCGTGCAACTGAACCCGATGACACGACACAACTCTTGTTCGTGCATCTTCCCTATGGTTTTCAGAAGCACTCTTCGAAAACACCTTACTTACGGGGTCAAATAGCACGTGCTGCGTGCAATGCAAACTGGGTGGCGCCGCTTTTCATTGGGGTGCTTTTGCCGCACACACGGCTTGTCAAATGCAAGGGCCTCTGTTCTTTCCTGCTTGAACAAGTTGCAGAGCCCCCCCTCTTGCTTGATTTTTTAGGGGTATGGGGGGCATTCTGATTGATGGCGTTTGGTTAATGTAGAAGTGAGAGAAGTTGGTGTGCGGCATTGAATTCTTTACGCCGCCAGGCAAGCCGCTCGAGAGCTTCTTCATCTGCGCCCCATTTGCTGAGCTGGTAGTCTTCATCGATGTGAGCGATGTTCCATGCATCCTTTGCAGTGAGACGCCCTCGTACCAATGCCAGAGTGATGATGAGAGAGCCGGTCATTGTGGTCAGCACATGCAAGCCTGCGAGCTCTAACGGATCATAGGTCCTCAAGATATGTGCCGCTTTTTCTTGCGTCTTTTTAGGCTGGGTTAGTGGCATGACTCCGGTTGTTGTCTTCAAAGTAATGCCAAGTTCCTCTTTTGACCATTTGATCACCGGGTCCCAGGCATTCTTCTGTCGCGCCACCAGATCTTGCGGGTGTGCGGCCCGATAACAGAGGGCATCGCTTAAAGCATATTGTGCCAAGTCTGCCGCTACCTGTTCTTCTGAACCAGAAATACCATCAAGTGCCGTATTAACGAGCTTGGTCAGGGGCATTGTCGTGGGATCGATATGTTTATCTTGCTTCTCCCATTCTGCCTTGAGGGCCAGGGCAAGTTTTTCCTGGTTTACTTCTACGAGCTTGCGTTTTGGCGTCTTAATGGGTCGCTCATCAAGTAAAATTCGATATCCGCTAAGTTCCTTATTGATTGATACGTTCTTGTAGAAACGAATTGGCAGTTTTCCAGGCTTGGCCTTCGCTGATTTCGTCTGCCCTTCAGGGGAAGGTGCGGTGTCACGATTGTTTGAACTTGTATCGTTCATTGTGTGGCCTCGCAATTGGCAAGCAAAATCTCTTCTATCGCGAGAGCTAAGGATTCAAAGTTGTCGACAAGTGCGTTTGGACCGGCCTGTTGTAATTCCTCTAATGGATGGTAGCCCCAGGTTACTGCGATGGCTTTGATTCCTGCGGCCTTAGCCATGTCGACATCAAATGTTGTGTCACCGATCATAATTGTATTTTGGTGTTTGACCCCCATTTCATTGATGGCTGTTTCTATCATGGCAGGGTGAGGTTTTGATGGGTGATCATCGGCCGTTTGGAGAGTTTGAAAATGATGTAAAAGATTCTCTTTTTCCAAAAGCCTCAACAGACCCCGCGTGGACTTTCCTGTGGCGACGCCCAGCACTAGATCATCACGCGCACTCAGATTTAAGATGAACTCATGGGCTCCTTCAAACAGAGGCTCCACGTTTGCAGGGTCCTTTATAAGTTCCCGAAAAGCGAACTTGTAGCCCTGTGTTAAATCATTCACCACGTCTGGGTGAGGGTTTGGTAATTTCAGGAGCTTGGATACAGCTAAGCCTAACGACAAGCCAATAACGCCGACCACCTCACTTTTAGCAGGAGGCTGTAGATTTTGAGCTGCGAAAGCCTTTTCCATTGCAGCGATGATCATATGTTGGCTATCGGCGATGGTACCGTCGCAGTCAAAGATGATAAGATTCATCGGTTTCCTGTTCAATGAATAAAAGCCCCCGGGATGAAAGCCCTTTAAACATTTCACTGAATTTAGGCAAGACTAGCAAGGCGTATGAACTCCTAATTTCATCCAATGTTGTGATCACTGATCTGGTTGGTTTGGGGAGGAGTGAGCGAATGCCTTGCTGCTCTTTTTGGTATGCAATTGCCATTGGCGTTAGGGTTATAAGCTTCTGAAACGACTTAGTCACCTTAGCACCAACCGCTGTTGCCAGATCACCAAAGGCGGCACCACAATTCAGAGTGTTTGAGGTCCTCGGTCCGGCTACTGGTAACATGCAAGCGAAGGTTGAAAAAGACTTCCTGACTTTTTCCCTCATTGCACTCAACATCCTAGCTGTGCAATATACGCGCCGGTTTAAGGAGGATTGGCAAGGAAGTCTTTTTTGATTCATCGTTTAGAACAATGCTGACGCCACGAGAATTCGTTGAAGCCGCAAACAATGCAGAATCTGCTGAGGACCTATCAAACCTTCTGATTCGCGACATGCGGGAAGAAGGATACGATAACCTATCTTTTCGCAGGGTAAAGGCTGGTGAATTGCTTTTGATTCATTGTGCTTCTTTGCCAGAAGTATTTCTGGAAGCATACTTCGCCAATCAATTCATGCTAGATGATCCCCTGGTTGCAACGGGGTTGGCTTCGAACGGCATGTTCCACTGGACTGACCTCGAGACAAAAACGATCCTTCCCAAACGTCAACGAGAAGTTTTACAGGCTTTTCGCGATCTTGGCGTCCACTCCGGCATCTCATTTCCTTTCCATGGCCCCGATGGGACTTGTGACCTAGTTGGCCTTAGTCAAAGAAACAGTGACCCTCTGGATCCCAAACGTCTTGTCGGCATTGAAGTAAAGTTGAAATACACCCGCTGGCGATATTGGGAATTGAGACAGAAAAGTTCCCTCCAAAACCAAAAGCATTCATACTGTACTTATTCATTGTCTCACAAACGTGGGCCTCCGGAAATGATGGCTCACCACTGCCGCGCATTGGTTTTCATTATGGTCGCCGCTCAGCGTTGGCAAAACGGCTTCACACGTTTTAACAAAGATCTTTTAAAATATGTTTCTGCTGATGATTTGGAATTCCTTTTGAGCTGGGGTCTTGTTCATGAATTACCCGATGATGGACACTTTTATTATTACTTTGCGCCAACGGTACTGGGAATCAACCACTTGAGTTGTTGCACCCATGTCCCTGAGTTCCGACGCCAGGTTTGGGAAATGGAAGTTGGTCACCCCAGCAAGATCAACCGATAGCGGTAAACTCCAGAGAGATATTCCATTTGCTCCAGACAGTGCCTTCGGCTTCATATAATTATGATTATGATTTTGATTATGATTGATCGCAAATTATCTCGTTGTGTCAGTCCCGACTACTGTCACTAGAATGTTTCGATCGCTCTCACGACGAGAAGTGTCAAAACCACAGGTGTCAGAAACCCGATACTCCCCCACAGGACTTTGGAAGTGTTTTTCTTGCGCGCCAGCACAACTCCAAAGGTTCCCATTAACAGGGCCATGACAAGAGTGATTGGGATAATCATCTCGATCCTTCAGAATATGAATTCACTTAATTTTATGATTTTGTTGTTTTCTGTTGCGCGAGCCTTCCCATTCCAATGGCGATAATGGGTATCAGGAGATACCTCAGGCCGATCTCAGAAAAGTAGTCGCCAAAGGTCATACCTGACAATGGGACCAAGATCAGGATATCGAGCAGCAGGTTCAAGGCGAGCCAATAACACCCGATGGTCAATCCGGATTGCCATGACGCTTCAATATTTCTGAAGGCCAAAACAAGAAGGGCCACGCCAATGGCGCCGCCAAAGACAATCATGATGGACTTAAAAAGTGGCTTGGTAATAACAAGCTGGCCGGTTTGATCAAAGAATAAGATCGAGAAAACAAACGGCAACAACCAAGAGGCCAAACCAAGAAACAGTATTTGAGGACTGAACAGAACACTCTTCATTGGCTTTCTTTCATTGCCTTACTCTTCACCGTAACGGTTGGGGTCAAGGCCGAGTAGATCCCAGGTTTCAAGCATATGGTTTGGCAATGGCGCGGTGACGTCGAGTTTGCCGCTCTCATAAGGGTGTGGGAGAATGAGGCGACGGGCAAGAAGATGCAGACGGGGCTCCATATTGGAGGCGGGCATATCCTTATCGCCATCGTATTTATTGTCGCCCACGATGGGGTTTCCAATCATATGCATATGGGCGCGCAACTGATGCTGCCGGCCGGTTACGGGTTTTAATGAAACCCAGGCCGCCTTGTGGGAGACGCGATCAATGACAGAATAGTGCGTGGTGGCATGCATTGCTACTTTCTGTTCACCGGGAAGCGCCTTGCGGACACGGTCGCCATCGGGGCCTGGGGCCTTAACCAGTGGCGCTTCGATCTTTCCTTGGGGTGGCTTGGGAACACCACACACAAGTGCCCAATAAGTTTTGGCTGCAGATCGTGTCTGAAAAACCCGGCCGAGCTTGGCGGCGGCATCACGGTGCTTTGCCACCAGAAGAACGCCAGAAGTGTCGCGATCCAAACGGTGTACGAGGCGGGGCCGGTCACCGAATCGGTCGGCCATTCCCATTAAGATGCCGTCAATGTGGCGTTTGGTTTTGGTGCCGCCTTGAACAGCAATGCCAAAGGGTTTGTTGAGAACGAACAGGTGGTCATCTTCATAGATGATCATGTCTTCGATGAAGGTCCTGTCGGCTTTCGACAACCCCGGAGGGGGCTTCAAGGATGGCGGATTTTTACGTGGCTCTCGTGCGACTTTGGGGACTCTTATTTGTGAGCCCACCTCAAGACGTGTGTTTGCCTGCACGCGTTTTTTATCTACACGAACCTGGCCAGAACGCAGCAACTTTTGCAGATAACCGTAAGTTACATTGGGAAAATGGAACTTGAACCACCGATCAAGCCGCATACCGCCTTCATCTGAGGCTACTTCAATGGTTTCAACGGGGCTGCTGTTCATGAGAGAATCTGACGGGTAAATATGAGTCCGGCATAGAGTGCCAATATGGAGAGGCTGACAGAACTTGCAATGTAAAGAGCGGCTAGACCTTCCTGCTTTTGATTAATCAATGTTGCAGCATCAAGGGAAAAAGCGGAGAATGTCGTGAATCCTCCCAGAACTCCGGTGGCCAGAAAGGTCCGCAGCTCAGGTGAACCGCTAAACTTTAGGGCAAAGGATTCGATCAAGGCCCCCATAAGGAAAGAACCGACAATATTCACTACTAAGGTTCCCCATGGAAGGATCATGCTGGGACCGGCAAACCGCATGACACCGACGCCCACTAGATAGCGCAGCCCGGCACCGATCGCTCCACCGGCGGAAGCCATGAGCAACAGTTTCATGCAGTTCCTCGCGTTGAATGTTTGTAAAGAAGGTACGAAATGGCGGCTTTATACCAATAACAATCTGAGCCAGTTAAATCATAACGGATCAGATTTGGTTTCAAAGGCACCACCGATGGCCCACCCTATAGCCCAACCGAAGATCATTCCTATTAGCCCCAGACCAATAAAAACCGCATCAAAGAGGTTTGAAACTTCGTCGGGACTTTCAAACTTGAATTGATAAACGACCCAGTTCGCAGTTGGTGAACTTGCGAAGATGATGACCGCAAGGGCCGTGAAAAATGCGAGTATCATAGCGATGAGATAACGCATCTGGTGCTCCCTCAAAACGGCAGGTTTCAACACTGCCATGGTTTAAGTTTTTTTACTTATCTCCAAACCCATCAGCTTTGCTGCTGCGAGCTGCACGATTTGACTCTTCTCTTTGATTGAATATCCGTTTTCGTTACTCAGTCAACTTCCCAAAACCATAGTTCACCAGCACCAGCATAGTTCGAATAGTAGCCGAGCCAGGAGAACCATTCCAGAAGCCATTTCGCGCTTGAGCGGTAACCATTCCAGACATCAATGTGGTCACCTGTCGGGCTTCCGGCTCTATCTGTTGAGCGGTGCCAGTAGTCCTTAATAAACAAGATACCGGTTCGGCCAAAAAGCTGGGGGTAGTATTGTGCGACGTCTTCACCCTTGATTTTCTCAATGGGCCCAAGACCTGGAAGGTTTGCACGCGCAATGGCATTGGCCAGTTGCGTTGCGTTGATGAAATGCATCTCTTCGCGAGGATGCAGACCGCAGGAGGTTACGCCAGAGAGCTGAGAGGGGGTCACGCCTGCGCGGCGCAGCGCAATACTCATACGGATCGCGCACTGGTTTCCATAGACGGGATAACCTTTCTGGATCACCTTTCCTTCGAGGTTTGTGAATTCCCTTGATGCGATACACGGTGCCATTATGCTTTCGTTTATGGGGTGGCCTAGCCATAAATCCCGGAACGCGACCATTATGAAGGGCCTCCTTGGTATTCGTTTCAATGGTTCAGGCGTGGGGCTCACGTGCCTGTCTTTCGTTGCCCTCAGACATACCTGAAAGACATCTTTAGCGCTATGAAGTTCCCATCTTCAAATTGGGACTATAAACCGGAGCGGCCTTGACGGCTAGCGGCATGAAAAGGCCCGAATATACTCTATTTCCAGCGCTGAGCTTAAATTTGTGCTCAATGCGAGAGAGATCGCGACCATGCGACTGCTTGTGGGAATGATCCTGATCCGGCAAGAAGAGCTCTGAAAACCACAGGATTGAGCCAGTCGTTTGGAATAATTCTCGTTTTTCTTTTCATCAACCTTGAGGATACACTGGTTATGCATGTCACCATTGAGAATGCCGAAAAAGCGATTCAGGCCGCCGTAAAAAAGGCGGTCGAACTGAATACCCAAATGTGCATTGCGGTGATGGATTCTGGAGCCAATCTGAAAGCTTTTTACCGGATGGATGACGCCTGGGTAGGCAGCATTGATATCGCCATGAAAAAAGCAAAAACCTCATGTTTTTTTGGAATGCCCACGGGTCAGATCGGCGCTTTATCCCAGCCCGGCGCGCCACTTTATGGCATTGAACATTCCAATGACGGTCTGATTACTTTTCCTGGTGGGCTTCCCATTGTGGATGACGAAGGCGTTCTTGTGGGTGCCATTGGCGTCAGTGGTAGCTCCGTTGAAAACGATCATCTGGTTGCCGAAGCCGGGGCCCAGGTTATCGGCCTGACGGATCTGCCAGCTCATCCTTGGCGAACCTAGTGCACAAGCAAAAGGGGTTCGCCTCATTTTATCTGGTCGGGCAGCCCCTTTGCTTTGTCTCTCCCTTTTACATTTCTCATTTTTGTTTCGCCAAAGATGGCGCCGGTAAAATCTGCGCCGGTGATATTTGCACCTGAGAAATCCGCAGTTGACAGGTCGGCATAGCGAAAGTTGGCATCGCGTAAGTTGGCATATTTAAATCTCGCGAAGTGGAGTATGGCACGTGCAAAATTCACGCGCTCCATCTGGGCTTGTGTAAAGTCCGCACCGATCAAACGCGACATGGGAACCGATGCCCATTGTGCACCTTTACGGTCAGAGGGAGAAAAGTTTGCATCTGTAAGGATGGCGCGTTGAAAATCCGCGCCATCAAGATTAACGATAAAACGCGCGCCTGTTAAATCTGCGCCGGTGAAGCGCGCCGTTTCGATGCTGTTGAAATAAAAAGTGGAAGCAGTTGTGGGGCGCAGAAAGGTTGCCTTTATCAATTTCGCACCAGAAAAATTGGTTCTGATAATTGTTGCACGGTCCAGGCGCACATTGGTCAGGTCGGTATAAGTAAGGTCTGCCCTGGTTAAGTCCGCTCCATACAGATCGGCACCAAAGAGATTTGCTCTTTTAAAGTTCAGTTGAGACAGGTCCAAAAAGCTAAGGTCTGTATTTCGGAAATCCGGGCGTTCGCCTGGCTTTGCCTTGAAAAATGCGGTTGTTACCTGGCGGACGGTGTACTCTGCTGCGATGGAGGGCCGCGTAATGTTGGGCGAAAGCATAATGGTAGCTAAGAGCATCAGAATACCTATACGCGCCGACAACTTTGCCTTTTGAACATAGAGATAGAACTGAGCTGGCATTTTTCTGAAATTCCCCCTCATGGAAGACCGCGAAGTTTGCTCCATGAAGTCTAATTCAATTATAAACATATTACAGATACCAGTTTTTAAGTTTCTTTTCAAAGCTGTGACTGCTCTCACTGCGTGAAATCATGGGAAAATACGTTTTGTTCCATGTGCTCCTTGTTGTCTTCAGGCAGGTGACGAACTTGGAAATTCGAGGTAGAGTTTCCTGACCGTCACACTTTGAATGCGAAAGGAGGTCTTCTGATGCAATTC
>JAJRZC010000195.1 GCA_024275435.1 Alphaproteobacteria bacterium | reverse complement strand
GACCGGAACGAGGCGGATCGGCAGGGCAAAGACGCGAATAACATCGCGGAGGGGTTCCGGATTTCCGGCCTCGGCCAGCTGATCGAGATGGGCATTCAAGCCGACCGCACAATCACTTTTGGCGACTAGGAGGATATTATGAGCAAAGTTAAAAAATTCCTCTATGTGAATCGCAAAGCGCCTTACGGCACGATTTACGCACAGGAAGCGCTCGAAGTGGTGCTGATTGGCGCGGCGTTTGATCAGGATGTCTCTTTGGCATTCCTGGATGACGGCGTGTTCCAGCTCACCAAAGGGCAAGACACAAAGGAAGCGGGCTTGAAGAACTTCTCGCCTACATTCCGCGCGCTGGGTGACTATGAGGTCACCAAGCTTTATGTGGAGCAAGAATCGCTAGACGAGCGCGGCCTGACTTTGGATGACCTGCAAGACATCCAATATGAGGACGAAGATGATGACTATGCTGAAAAGCCGTCGATCATCGTTGTTTCGCGCGCTGGCATGGCTGACGTGATGGCTGATCAAGACGTTGTCTTGAGCTTTTAGGGGGAATAATATGTCTACTTTACACACAGTTAACAAATCCCCGTTTCAGAACCAGACGCTGATTTCCTGCCTTGGTCATACCAAAGCCGGTGATTCAGTTCTGCTAATCGAGGATGGCGTTTACGGCGCAATGTCGGGCAACGCAATGAGCGAGGTTGTGGCCAGTATGGGCGCAAACGTTAAGCTCTTTGTGCTTGGGCCTGATGTGGCAGCGCGCGGTATTGATGCGGCGCGGGTGGCCGAGGGGTTCACCCAAGTCGATTACGAGGGATTTGTGGACATGGCTGCCAGCTGTGACCGCGTTCAAAACTGGCTATAAACTAACAACCCGCAAGGGTGGGTAACGCCCCGCGGGGCAAAAAAAGGAAAATAAACAATGGCATATGATGTAAACGGCACCACGGTTGAGCATGATGAAGAAGGCTACATCACCAACCTGTCCGAGTGGACCAAAGAGCTGGCAGACGTGATTTCGAAAGCCGAAGATATCGACATGGGCGAAGAGCACTGGGCTGTGGTCAACTTTCTGCGCGATTACTACGAGGAATACCAGATCGCCCCGGCCGTGCGCGTGCTGATCAAATCGATCAAAAAATCCATGGGGCCGGAAGTTGGCAACAACAAATATATGTATGAGCTGTTCCCCTACGGGCCGGCCAAACAGGCTTGTAAAATTGCCGGCCTGCCCAAGCCGACCGGTTGTGTGTAAGTCACACTAACCATCTAAGACTACCGCGTTTCGGGTGGGGAGAATTACCCGAAGCGCATCAAAGGGAGGGGTTATCGTGATTTCCACGGTATTTGCAGTGCTGTTCTATCTGGCTACGATTTTGCTGGTGGTTGGCGTCGGGATGAAGGTGATGAAATACGCCCGCACCCCTGTGCCGCTGAAAATCGTTGTTTCCCCTGCCCCGCGCACCAAAAGGGGTGTGGTTTTGCGGATGTTCCGCGAAGTTATCTTCTTTGAAAGTCTGTTCAAATCCAACAAGTGGATATGGATATTTGCCTATCTGTTCCACTGGGGTATGCTGATTGTGCTGCTGCGCCACCTGCGCTATTTCACCGAGCCTGTCTG